>CAZKMQ010000010.1:0-17402 GCA_964554065.1 uncultured Gammaproteobacteria bacterium
TAACTGAGCTCAACTTGCGATTAAAATCATCACTTGACGCACCTTTTGGTAATACAAAAACCTTGAATTTTTTCGTTCCGGTTACGTGTGCGAAAACCGGCGTAGAATTATTATTTGAAAACTTTCTTCCACCATTCACCTGGAAATCAGTTTCTGGAACAACATCTCTTTTACTTGTAACATAAAAATCCCGAACTACTTTCTGCAACTGCACACCTTCAGAATCTACCATAGTGAAAACCAATCGATAGTGTCCTTTAGTATCTACAAGTGGAAATGTAACATCCCAATCCTGTAGTGGACCATACGTCCGTGACTGTGGCAAAAACTGTGTTGAACGCCGCAAAGACCCAATATACGGTTCATATGTAACTATAGAATCTCCTGCCTCGTCAGTAGTTGTTGTTTCAACGTACAAAGCAATAGTTGTTGTTGTATTATCAAAGAGCCCATACCCTGTAATTTGTAAATCTTGATACGCATCTGCTCGCGGATCATCAATATTAACTGCAGTGATACCATCAGTAGCAGGAGAAGTTATAACCGTGTCTGGAGGGAGAAAATCAACTAAAGTGATTGCTTGCCTATACACTATCGATGTACCGCCACCAGCGTTCAAGAATTTTCCATAAATAATTTGTGTACCTAAATCATTAGGAATTTCCCAATCAACTTTTTTGTCACGAGGCACAGGCTGCAACTTAGCCCCAAGAAAGTTTTCATTATTTGAAAATGCATATTCAGTAACATCGCGAAGAAGAATATCTAACTCAACACGAGATGAATCAGTATTCTTTGCACCACGATTAATAGTAAATGCAAGACCAGCAGGATTATCCCTGGTAATCGGAGGATCAATTACTGGAATAGGACGGCGATTCGGTGCACCAGGAGTTGCCGCATCAGATGATGGATTAATGGTAAATGTTGATGAAGCAGACCATGCACCTTCTACACTTTGTGAATCATAAAATCGTGTACGCCAATAATAGGTAGTACCAGCCTCAAGCGCTGCGGTTTGCGCGCTCCCATGATTGTTATATTGAATATCTGCACACCGATTACCATCAGAACAACTGGTAATTGCCGTCCCACCGTCACCAGAATCCCAATGCGTAGCTGATGCAAATGTTTCGTCAGTTGAAACTTGAATCTGCGCTAATGTTGATGGATATGCATCAAGCGGATGATCAAAAATAGCAGAAAACACCGGCTCTTGAGCATCTAAGTCCGTTGGATTTGCCAATCCGGCTGATGCATCTGATGCATTAGAGAATAATGTTGCGGCTTGTGGTGCAACCCATGGTGTTCCAGTAGTACCCCATGTTGCTGCTCCAGTACCATTACCACCGAACTTACCACCCTGTGTGCTCGTTGTACCAGTGTATGAAAGCGTCTGTGCTTTAAGCACCATGCGTCCTCCTCCACCACCGCCGCCACCACAACCACCGCCACTACTACCACCTTTTCCACCAAGTGCGCGCACTTCACCACTTCCTGCAATAGTTGTTGCTTCAACAAGAATACCACCACCAGCGCCTGCACCAGCAGCTGCAGTTGGTATCCCTCCACACGCCTCGGTTCCTCTAAACCCATCAGCAATTATACTCCCATTGACCGTAATTGTATCGGTTGCAACAAGTTTGATAATTCCACCGCCATTACCACCACTACTATTTTCTCCTCCAGCACCACCTGAACCAGCATCATGTGCTGGTGTACTTGTTGCTCCATTTGGCGGACCACCAACTGCACCAGTACTATTTCCTATTCCACCAGTTCCACCATATCCACCACCACCAGATTCCACATACCCTGCTGGACCACCACCAGGACCTTCACCAACCAAACCATCCTCAAGTCCACCAGGATACCCTCTTCCGGTTGTATATATCATCCCGCCTGAATTAATAGTAATATCAGTTGCACTAAGGTTAACCGAACTCAGCGGCAACTCGGTTAATTCTGTAGAAGTATTTGCTTTGTGAGTGAGCACACCACTAATGTCCCATGTTGTAATTTGAGAATAGACTGTTGTAGTTGGAATAAATTCCATTTCAATATACCCACCACTTGCAATGGTCATTGATGTTACTGTAGTTCCCATTGCACTCGCATCGCCACGCATCAGTACGGTACTGGGAACAGTAAATGAAGCGGGCAAACTCAACACCCCTTCAATATCCACTGTGGATGTGGCTGTCCCATATCCAAACGTAGATGATGTCATTGTAAAGGTTTGATTGTCTGTAACCAAGAATGTTGAACCATTTTTTAGCCAAACATCATCAACCGTATCTGCTTGCAACGTTGGTGTTGCAGTATCATCATCTGTATCTGGTTTTCCACCAATATACAAGTCACCATTTTCCCCTGTTGCCTGAATCCACAATGTTCCTCCACCACCATCATGTGCTTCTGTACCACAACATTCTGAACCTGCAGCACCACCTTCGTATGAAAATGTCCCGGTATATGTATACGAATTATGGCCAGTAACAGCAATACGTCCACCACTTCCACCACCACCATAATCCTCTACAGCATCAGAATCACCGCCTGTTCCACCATCAACGCCAACAGCACCAGCACCAGCAAATGTTCCATTTGCACTAAAATCAAACCAAACAGCACCACCGGAACCACCCCCACCGGAACTATTGTTGTTATCAGTTGTACCATCAGTACCATCACCAGTGATTGTTCCAGCAACTGTAGCTGTTCCGCCTCCTGTTACAGTAATTTTTATAGCCCCTCCACCATCTCCGCCACTAACAGAATTTCCCGCGCCTCCACCTGAGCCCAAATCATCTGGTGAGTCATAATTATCATTTGCACCCCCTCCTGCACCATCGTCTGTCCCATTATCTTCACCAACACCCCCATTACCACCATATCCTCCACCACCGCCAACAACGTATGCTCCTCCTCCACCACCACCACCAGTACCACTTCCATCTCCTGCAGTAGCTCCATCATATCCATCACCATCCATGTCCACAGTCCCACCGGACTGCAAATCAAAGTTAGCAACTGAAAAATCAATCAAATCAGCTTTTGTAGTGCTATTATTTGAATGCTCTAAAGTTCCAGAACTTTCTATAGTCATTGTGCCAGTAATAGTCTGTGTAGTGGTATTGTCTTGCGTAAGCGTTCCCCCATTTTTTATAGTTATGTCTCCACCAGATGTAATATTATTAGTCAGTGTCAATTTCGATGTGTTACTACCAACACCATCGCCAATAGTTAATGTACTAAATGAAATATCTCCTGATGTTGTAACTGTATGTGTAGTATTAATAGTTACTGTATCTGCTGATGTAGGTACAGCATTTCCATCCCAGTTAGCAGCAGTACCCCAATCATTATCGGTTGAACCATCAAAGACTAGTGCTGCACCGTATCCAAAATCTGAAATAATACCTGGCAACCATACACTTCCTGCAACAGACCAGATCATTACTGTTACTGCAATAAGCACACGCCACACCATCATTTGAGAATTAAAAATACGCCGAACGAAATATTTCGCAAACTGGCGTATTTTGGAGAGACAAAAATATAAAAACGTTCCCGTTTTCTTTCTCGAGTTCTTTGTCTTTCTCTCTGAAGGTATTGTCATGCCTCAGACCAAAATCAGTCTGAGGCAATTATACCAAAAAATCAATACTTTTTCACTGAAGTTATCCACTTTTATTTCTTATTTTTTAGCCAACGAACACCAAGATATACAAACGGTGTATCAAGCGCTGCAAAAGCAATTTTGAACAAGTAATAAGGCCCAGCCAATTGCAAGATAAACAGTGCGTCAAACTTTGGTGTGACCATATAGAACGCAATGAACATGAAAAGTAATGTATCGATCGCCTGAGACACCATGGTTGAAAGATTATTTCGCAACCACAACCTTTTGCCGCTTGTTTTTTCCTTGAGATAATTGAATAACCATACATCATTGGCTTGTGCCACAATAAATGCAACAATACTTGCAATAATAATGCGCATAGATTGGCCAAAAATCTTCACATACGCCGGATCAGTTTCTGAAAATCGTGCATGCGGCTCAAGATTAACAAATAACAATGTGAATAGCAGTATAGCAACTAGCGCGATGACTGAGCTGAGCACAAATTGATATGCGAGTTTTTTACTATAGACCTCTTCAACAATGTCAGTGATAAGAAAAAGTCCTGGCATCATGAAAATCCCAACGGAAACCGAAATACCGAAGAATGTGGTTATCTTTCCTCCGAGAAGATTTACACCAACCAAAAGCGCTACAAACAGCGCAAACAAAACATTAAGTTTGAAATTATTTTGCATACAAAAAAATAAGATGAATAAAAACATCCTCCCTAATAATTTTGTATGGTCGCTACAACATAGTAGGCATGCTTGGACTTGAACCAAGGACCGCCGAGATATAAGCTCGGTGCTCTAACCAACTGAGCTACATGCCCGTAGGAGCAACAAAAGAAAACTTGTTTTCTTTTGTTGTGACGGAGGGCAAAAGCGACGAGCAGCTAAGCTGCGAGTTGATACATGCCCGTAGAAGTATGGGCAATGACAGAAATAGACACGTGGACACCTTCCACTTTGGGTATAGTCAAAAAAACGTCATTGCCCATAGGAAAAATCTACCATTTTGCATAAAATCCCACAAGTGCGTACAATGATTACACAAAAGAAAAGAAGGCCTGCTGTTACACAAACCTTCCTTAATGGCCGTTGTTGGCCGTACTCTCTCTCCGGAAGCGACCAGCCCCGTCAAGATCGCGCTAGCAGATGATGAACCCCCAGATGAGGATCGACGCCAGCATCCAACGGTCGAGTGCCTTACGGTACTTGAACATTGATTCCCCTCTCTTCTAGTGACAGATGGCGCATATGATACACCTTATTTATTTTTATGTCAAACCTTGAATTCATAATTGACCAAAATAACGCAAATACACGCTTAGACCAAGCGCTCGTTGGTTTGATTTCAAGCCAATCCCGAAGTCAAATCCAAAAGATGATTGCCGCTGAAATGGTCACAGTAAACGGTGAATTTAAATCCAAACATTACAAATTGCGCGAAAATGACGTGATCAAAATCAAACAAACCAAGGCTGCTAAAGCCAAACGTGCAGAACTTGAACCTAAGCCAGACAAGACCAAATACAAAATTCCGATTCTAGCGCAAACCGACAATTATCTTGTGATTGAAAAACCCTCAGGACTTCTGGTTCACCCAACAGAGAAAATGGAAAAGAACACACTAACTGAATGGCTTGTAAAAAGGTTTCCGGAGATATCTACGGTCGGTGACGATCCAAAAACGCGACCGGGAATTGTCCATCGACTTGACCGCTCTGTTTCAGGACTGATGGTAATTGCGCGCACACAGGAAATGTTTGAACATTTGAAAAAACAATTTAAAAAACGCACTGTCAAAAAAACATACACAGCATTAGTACATGGCGTAGTTGAGCATGACGTTGATACAATCGACTTCCCCATTGCTCGCTCCAACACTAACGGAGCTATGGCTGCGCGTGCTAAGAACCAAGATGGTAAAGATGCACTCACTGCATATGAAGTTGTTAAGCGACTTTCTCATCACACGCTACTTGTAGTTAAGCCAAAAACCGGCCGCACGCACCAAATTCGTGTTCACTTTTTTGCAATAGACCATCCGATTGTTGGGGATAAACTTTACAGATCAAAGCATTACAGCAACGACAGAATAGGTAAAGATGCAACACGAATAATGTTACATGCCACAGAACTAACATTCAAAGATTTAAGCAAAGAAAAGCAATCATTTGTCTCAGATTTGCCAAAAGAATTCGATCTATGATAATTACCATCTCAGGAAAACCAGGTTCAGGCAAAACAACGGTCGGTCGCCTTGTTGCTGAGCAGCTTGGATACAAACAATATGACATAGGTATATTGCGTCGCGAAATGGCACGCAAGCGAGGTATGACCATAGAAGAGTACAACACACTTGGTGAAACTGACTCATCAACAGACACTGAAGCTGATGATTATCAAGCCGAACTTGGACGTACTGAAGATAACTTTGTAATCCAAGGTCGCACATCATTTCATTTTATACCCAACTCACTGAAAGTTTTTCTAGATGTTGACACTAGAGTTGGCGCTGAGCGCATTTGGGGTGATTTGAAAAATGATCCAGAAAGTCGCAATCAAAAAAAACACGATTCCATTGAATCTCTAATGAAATCCACACAAGAGCGTATTGATTCAGACAACATGCGTTATGCAAAATATTATGATGGACTTAACATTTTCGACCGATCTCAATACGATTTGTGGCTGAATACCACTGAAACTAGCGCTGAAAAGGTTGTAGAAACAATTGTCAATGCAGCAAAAAACCACAAGACTTGACGAAAAAACCTCTTTCAATTACAATACGGTCGTATCTATTTCTATGACTACAGCAACAAAAACAAATGAAAAAGTCTATAAAGATGTAGTTCCAGGCGCAAAAGTGCGCGTTTCACTCAAGATTAAGGATACCAACAAAAAAGGCGAAGAAAAAGAACGTATCCAAGTGTTTGAAGGCATGGTTATTTCCCGCAAGCACGGCAGTGAAATTGGTTCGACCATTACCGTCCGCAAAATGAGCGGTAATATTGGTGTAGAAAAGATCATCCCATTGCGCTCTCCAGTGGTGGCTGGAATTGAAGTTATTGCTAAGTATCGTGTCCGTCAGGCAGTCTTGGGACACTTGCGCAATCCTAAATTCAAGAAAAAATTAAAAGAAATAAAAGGTGACCAGCCAAAGCCAAAGAAAAAAGCTGCCAAAACAGCAGCACCTAAGGCCAAAGCTGAACCAAAAAAAGCTGAGACGCCTAGCTCGACGGAGGAAAAGCCAACAGCAACAAAGTAAAACAGAAATTTCTTCAAAAAGCTCAGCATATAGCTGAGCTTTTTGGTAGATATCACACAAGACCTACAAATGATTTGATATTATCAATTTGTTTTGTATTAGTATTTCCAATTTTTTCAATCCGTAACACCGCACGGTGCATAAATGTCATTTCATGCTCAAGCTTTTCAAATTTCTTCACCATAAAATCAAACATTCGCTGAAATTCATCTTTGGTAACCATCTTGCTCTCAAGATAAGCTTGGGTATCAGCAAGCATTGTCTTTGTAGCGACATTTTCTTCGAGCCATTCTAATCGATTAGTGTGATCAAGTGATTGTTGTGCAAGAAAATCCATTTGATCATCTACGTGTTCAAATCTACTATCTACTTCCTCAAATCTTTTGTCTACAGTATCGAACCGCTTAGCAATAGCTACAAAATGATCATCGTGTTCTTTGAGTTTTTTGATTATTGCTTTTTCCATATATATGTAATCCACCTCTACTCAAGAGGTTATCTCAATATACCAACAGATCAGCAGTGACACAAGTATAATATCTGTGGATAAAAAAATCCCCAAGAGAAAATCAAACCCGTATTATAAAGGCCGTCCGTATTTCTCTTGGGGTGTGCACACTGAATTTTTAAAAAACGAGATTGGTATGCGCACAAAAATGTTCAAAGCAGCTGTGAAGTAGACTCTATGTCAACAACATCGTATCACAACTGCACGAGAACGAAGAATTTATTCGTGGCCTATGCAATGGCTGATGTATCACTTCTTCGCACTCTTGGTATCTTTTATCACATTTTTCAAATATTGTCCAGTAAAGCTTCGCTTCTCTTTGGCAACCTCAACGGGAGTGCCTTGAGCTACAACTTCTCCACCGCGCTTACCACCTTCAGGACCCATGTCAATAACCCAATCAGCACATTTGATAATATCCATGTTGTGTTCGATCACCAGGACAGTGTTTCCTTTGGCTACGAGCGCTGTAAGCACGTTCAAGAGCATCTTAATGTCTTCAAAGTGCAACCCTGTGGTTGGCTCATCCAAAATGTACAACGTCTTACCTGTTGCACGGCGTGACAACTCAGTAGCGAGCTTCACGCGCTGCGCTTCACCACCAGAAAGCGTTGTTGCTGGCTGCCCCAAAGAAACATAACCAAGCCCAACATCAAGCAAGATCTTGAGCTTATCTGCAATTGGCTGCACATCACTAAAAAAGCGCGCAGCCTCTTCAATGGTCATGCTCAGCACATCAGCAATGGTCTGGCCTTTGTAATGTATCTCGAGTGCTTCTTTGTTATAGCGCTTTCCTTCACATTCCTGACATTCTACAAACACGTCGGTCAGAAATTGCATTGGGATACGAACATAACCTTCACCAGCACACGCTTCACAACGTCCGCCACCTTTTACATTAAATGAAAACTTCCCCGCGCCATATCCACGAAGCTCAGCTTCAGGAACCTGAGTAAACACATCACGAATAAGCGTAAACACACCGGTATATGTTGCCGGATTACTGCGCGGTGTACGACCAATCGGTGTTTGATCAATAGCAATTACTTTGTCTACATTATTCAATCCCTTGATTGTCTTGTGCTCACCTGGCACTGCTTTAGCTCGGTGCAACTCTGAAGACAAGGCTTTGCTCAAAATATCAATAATAAGTGAGGATTTTCCAGAGCCTGATACTCCAGTCACACAAACCAGTCTGCCAAGAGGAATTTCCACGTCAATATTTTTCAAATTAAATGACTTCGCCCCAACAATAGTTAGCTTCTTGCCATTGCCTTTGTGGAGTTGTTTTGGCATTGGAATCACGGCTTTTCCAACTAAATACTTCGCTGTTAAGGACTTTGCATTCTTTTTAACACTTGCAACAGATCCTGCAGCAATCACTTCACCACCATACACACCTGCGCCAGGCCCAATGTCAATCAAATAGTCAGCTGCTTCCATCATGGCTTCGTCATGCTCAACAACAATAACGCTATTTCCCAAGTCACGTAACTCTTTCAGAGTATCGATTAACTTCTCATTATCTCGTGAATGCAATCCAATTGATGGCTCATCTAAAATATAAATCACACCGGTCAAACCAGTGGAAAGTTGCGTACTCAAACGCACACGCTGCGCTTCACCTCCTGAGAGAGTACTCATCGCACGATCTAATGTCAGATAATCTAATCCAACACGAATCAAATCTTGCAAACGTGTGAGGACTTCTTTAATAATTGGCGCAGCAATCTTTTTCTCACGATCATCAAATGACAAAACTGATGAACCAGCCTTCGCTTTCATGCCTTTTTCAACTTGTGTGAAAAACAACAACGACTCATCCAAACTCATTCCAATAATATCTGCAATTGAATACTCACCAATGCGCACAGCAAGCGCTTCCTTTTTAAGACGCTTTCCTTCACAAACCGGACACACACTTTCGCGCATGTACTGTTCAATTTCCTTGCGAATGTATTCTGACGTAGTTTGAGAATGGCGCAAAGTCAAATTCGGCACAATACCTTCAAACACTGTAGACTTATCGTCGATCACATATGTTTTGCCATCAGTACCAAAATACAGAAGATCCATTACACGCTTTGGCAAATCTTTCACCGGCTTGTTCACAGAGAACCCATGCGCTGCAGCAACCGCGGCCAGAAGCTTCTGATACCACGCCTGATTTCCTGTAATGCGCGTCCATGGCTGAATCGCACCTTCAGCCAATGTTAGCTTCTGATTTGGAATGACTAAATTTTTATCAATATCAAGAACTCGCCCCAAACCAGTACAACGACCACACGCACCGTGCGGACTATTAAAACTAAATGTTCGTGATTCAATCTCTGGAATCTCTGTTCCACAACTTCGACAAACAAACTGTTCAGAAAACATCATATCCTCATCCTCATCCATGTCATACACGATCGCGCGACCGTTCCCCAGCTCAATTGCTGAATCAATAAAGCCCGTAATATTATTTCGCTTCACATCAGTAATCCGACCAACAACAATATCAAGTGAATGACCCATCTTAGCCATAACTTCAACCGCCTCAAGCTCAGACTTTTTCATCAAAACTCCATCAAAGCGCACATAATCAAATCCACTGCGCTCAATGTGCTGCAACAAGGTTTTCTTATCAATAGATTGCTCATCAAAGATCGGCGCCAAAATCAAAAGCTCATGACCATTACGCCCAATCTTCCGAACTTCCTCAACAATTTCACCGGTGCTATAGCGCGTAACTTCCACCTGACAATCTGGACAGAACTGACGACCAATCCGTGAGTAAAGCAATCGCAAATAATCATAAATCTCTGTCACTGTTCCAACGGTTGAACGCGGATTGCGTGATGTAGACTTCTGATCAATCGCAATTGTTGGCGACAAACCTCGAATCTCATCAACATCCGGCTTGTCCTGCAATTCCATGAATTGACGCGCATACGAAGAAAGAGACTCAGCATATCGACGCTGACCCTCTGCATAAATAGTATCAAAAGCAAGTGAAGACTTTCCTGAACCACTCAGTCCAGTAATAACAACAAGTGCATTCTTTGGAATTTCCAAAGAAACATCCTTTAAATTGTGTACGCGAGAACCCTTAATCGACAAGACGTTTTTTTGGTTTGCCATAATCGCTTTGGTCTTTATATATAAGCGATGAGTAGCATACCACAGAATCAATTAAGGGTCAAACTGTGGATGGTTATTTTATTCACCTGTGTCTACATCATAAACATTGACTGCTTGTTTGTCTTTTTGATCCTGCAATAACATCACCTGAGGTTTTCCAGCCCCATCATTATATCCGTAATTCTTATACCTTATTTCTATTGAACAATTACCAATTTTGTCCTTATACGTGGTAGGTCCTTCTACGCCACCGAAATTTTTTGTCATACACACTGGATATGCAAATGCACCCTTAAATGTATCCTCTTGCGTATCCTCACCAAGGACATCAGGAACATTCTTTTTTAATCCACCACCAACACTAACTGAACCATTTACCCAATCTTTAAATACACCGCTTATACCTTTAAGGGCGTTCGTACACTCAATTGCTGGACACATATTAGGATCAAACTTAGTTGAAGCACTATAACCGTATGTCTTTACTGGATTGCATTTTAAATTACACAACGCTGAATATCCTTTGAACTTTACATCGAAATTAAACCCCTTATCCTTATCTTGCTCAAGATATACTTTACCACTATCGGACATTGGATAACCAAGTTCAAACGAGTTACCACCTGCTGGTGCAAACCATCCACATTTTCCACTTGGCGCACTTTCATTCACTTGGTAACACACTGACATACCAATTGGTTCTCCATCTCCACCCTTTGCAAGACCAAGACTACCGAAGCCTCCTTCTGGCTTTACGCCACACCCTGGCGCAATCACACTGCCATTATCCTTATCTTTTAACATGTCATTCTTAAATGTAATCTTACACGTTGCTCCGAAATTCTGTGTTTCTGTACTACAGAAACCGACTCCGCCTATTGTGCCTCCACCTTTACAATCTAACCCCTGCTTTTCAACTATGCCAACGTCAGGAGACAGTTTGCATGTATCTGGCCGTTCAATTAAATCGGTCTTAGAAATACACTCAGAACCTTCTTTAATTGTAGCTGGTAAACATCGCATATGATTCCCAGCCTTACCACTTACCTTACGACATTTCAAATCACCCTGACATATACTATGATCAGGTATTGCACCACCATCCTCATATTCACACTTTTTCGCATTAGGATCAACGGTTTTTAATATATTAGTAAGATTCTTAATATCTGCTTCGTACTTTGCTTTTAGGTTGGGATTATCCTCAGCAGTTACGAGTGCCTTCTCTGCTTCTTGTAATTTTTTTTCAAACTCATCTTTGATCTTTATACAACTACCTTTCTTGATCGAAGGTGTGCCACATGCTGAACCAAGCGACCCATCACTACACTCATAATTATGATCACTAAAATCAGACTGCTCATCTGCAGCGTACTTGCATTGCAAGCCTGTATTACAGATCTTCTTTTCTGTGTAATTATTTACGCCATCACCAAGCGTAAGATTACCTGCTGCACACTTTGTCCACGGCTTACCACTTGTACAGTACCCTGTTTCAGCCGCTTTCCAACATCCTGCTGTTCCTGGATAACGCGCACATTTCTTTGATTTACACTCAGAATTTGTAGAGCATTTACCACCATTTTTTGTATTACCAGCCTTTGTCCAACATGCACCTATAGGACCTTCGCCTGGAATTGAAGACTCAATTAGATCATGCACACCAACAACACCTTCTAACAATGCCCCAGGTGGTGTCCAACTTGCTAAAAATGCACCTGCACTCATTGTTTTATCTACAATGCTATTACCTAGTATCCCTTTATATGCCTCAGCACAAGCACCCCACTTCTTTGGATCATCGCTTAATGCCAATATACATACACCACCATTTTTATTACACATCATTTCTTGAGGTGTTCCTGGCCTGCAATACTCACCATTCCCACTTATTGGCTTACATGCTGCTTGTGCTTCAGAAGCTTTAGTTATAAATGTCTCTCCATTAGGAAGTGTATACACCACTGGATCACCTGCTTTTACCTGCTTTCCCACAAGACACAACTTACCTTTACAACACAATCGCTCACCAAATCCAATATCGGTTTTTGAATTTGAATCTGCACTAAATCCTAACCCACTTAAACTAAAGTTATTAGGCAACAGCGCTACCACCGGGGGTATCCTTCCTTCAATTGCAGCAGGAGAAACGGTTTGCAATAATGTATAACTTCCGCCACCAATACCAAGTGCAACAGTACTTCCGATCATCATACCTTTAGCTGCTAGTAACTGCTGAGGATCAACAGCATGACGCAGCTGATATCCAGCACCTACCATACCACCAACCCCCATCACCGCAAGAAACACAAATGCCAAATCAAAGATAAGCGGAACATGCCCAGCAACATTAGTTGATTCCTCTCCACCAATTGCAACGTTGAGTTTTACATCAGGGATTACATAGCAATACGGCCCCTCAGTTACGCCAACCGGCGCTGACCAAGTAAATCCTTTTGCCGCACATGTACTTTCAGTCCACTGCGGTGCTGGTGTATT
The DNA here is from genome assembly GCA_964554065.1 of uncultured Gammaproteobacteria bacterium. GTDB lineage: Bacteria > Patescibacteriota > Patescibacteriia > Magasanikbacterales > JBBTQS01 > CAZKMQ01. The sequence continues at coordinate 13,035 of CAZKMQ010000010.1, forward strand.
TGTTGATCCTCCTCCACCAGCTTTTGCTGCATTAGCTTCTTTTTCTTTTTGAATGTTATCTTTTGCTTCTGATGCAGTAATTGATTTACCAGAACATGCGCTAATTTTTCCGCACACCTTCTTTTCAACCTGCCCTCTAATCAACGGGGTTTTATTTACACCTGGATTTGCTCCATAGTAAAAACCGGGATCACACCCTGCAGTTGCTGGCGCACACATCAATGTATCATCACCTGAATCATGTGCATTTACTGTTCCTGAACCAACTTTGTCCTGATAAACAACGCAGCACTGCTCTTGCTGTACACACATATCAATCTTTGCACACGCATCAGGTGAACCTTTTGCTTTTTCATGAAAACTTTCACAAATTAACTTCCCGTCTTTTTTTTCTGGGGACTTACATTCTTCCAATTCGCTTGACCCACTAAAATCTCCGTTCTTATCATCATCATCGTAATAAACACAGCATTTCGTGTTATCTGGAACAGTAGTTACATTGCTTTTATTATCTTCTTCAAATGGATCAGTCCCACTAGTTTCACCAAGAGCCTGTATAGCTTCAAATAATTTTGAATCGTACGAAGAAGGGCAGCCATATGCAAGATTTAGCCCAGGACCCTGAGATAAATTATATCCTGGAACTTCAACACACACATTTATCTTATCAGGAGGGTTTTCAATATGATCACAACCAACCAACTTTCCAGTTTTTTTTGTACTATATCTACACCAACCCACGTCAGGAACAGATGTAGCTGCTTCACACCCAAGACCACCCTCTTCATCTGGAGATGCATTAGCAATATCTGTACAACTACCTGGACTAAATCCTAAATAATATTTATTTGTTTTTTGTGATGGAAAAATCGCGCACGTATTAGCCTTTAATTTTTGTAATTCTTCATACGTTATGTCTTTGCTAAAAAACTCCCCTCCTTCATCCACATACTTTGAGTCTACTTTTGCGCTAATACACTCTGTTGCGTTCTTCTGGCCATCTTCTAAATTGTAAGTACAACACACATCAGTCTTAGCAGCAAATGCTGACTCACTAAATAACCCCACAAACAAAACAAGTCCACTAATTATCAGCAGCTGGATTATTCTAAACTTTTTTGCTGTTGTAATCATCACAATATTCTCTCAAAAATTTCTTCCCATGCCTCCACACTCAAGTAGCCTTGAATGCGAAATCCATTTACATAGAATGTAGGTGTGCCTGTAACTCCTGCTTGCAGTCCATCTTCAACATCTTTGCGAACTTTTTCCTGTTTTTCTCCGCCATCTAGACATTGCGCGAACTGGACAGTGTCAAGCTCTAGGACTTGCGCGTATTTTTTTAAATCTTCAATTTCAAGTGTGTTCGGATTCTGATAAAGAATATCATGATACTCCCAGAATTTTCCTTGATCACGTGCGCACTCTGATGCCGCAGCTGCTTGAGCTGCTTTAGGATGAATCGTGGCCACTGGAAAATGCCTATATACGAACTTAACTTGATCTTGGTACTTTCCCATTACAAACCGCAACACAGGGAAAGACCTCTGACAATAAGGACATTGGAAATCTCCGAACTCTACTACTGTAACTTTTGCATCGATTGGTCCAAGTGATGCATGAGAACCATTTTCCACTTGTAGTTGTGGTCCTGTGGCAACCGGCCCGTCGGTCTTAATATTTTTTACCTCAGTGAAAAATCCGCTGGTTACGCCGAGCTGCTCAGTCCGAATGTAGTCTGCATAACTACGCATTAGATTAAATACAAAAAAACCAATTGCAAAAACCACTACGATCACCAAAGAGATCCAGTGCCATTTCTTACTTGTTTTATTTTGTTGCGGCAATTTCTTTGTCGCCATATAAATACTGACCATAGTATAGCATATCAGGTTGACAAATTCATTAGTTTCTGTTATGATTCTTTGCCATGAAGGCACGAACATTTACAACCCTATTTTAAAGGAGTGCACAGTGCTTCCAGAACAAAAAATCGCAGCAATAATCGCAGGTGCAGTATTAGTAATAATCTTATACGCATCATTCAACTCACCAGAACACAACAAACCGGTCAGCTACTCGGATTCAACCGAGAGCATGATCGGGAAAAGCGTAATTAGCATTTGTGTGGTAGTTCCAGGTGGGAGTGCAAACGAAGTTGAGCTGAAAGCACAGTTCGATAATCCAGTTCAAATGCGCAACGCCGTTCACACTCTCGTCCCAGACGCCGATAATCTTGAAGATGATCAGCGCTGCACTTTTGTCAAAATGAAAATGACAAGCGGCGGCAAACACTCACTTGAATTCGTACTTCGAGCAAACGGCAAACTGCTAGAAGATGGTCCAATAGTCACCTCGCTTCGTGTATGTGGCTGGAGTCCTAACCAAAAAAACTGGAACGACATACATTGCGTGACTCCTAAGACAATCGCTTTTGGTCTTGTACGATTCTACGTGACCATTGCATTACCAACTCCTATTGGTGAACTGCCCATTCCTGAACTGGAAGTCGAGCCAATGACCAAGGAAAGTGGTTTGCCATATCCACGAAAGTAGAAAAGCACATACCCAACACAAAAAAATACGCCAGCCAACCCTGAGCGTGTTTTTTAATCTTGCCAGACCTACCAACTTGACTATTTTACATATAAATGGTATAGTTGCACCTGAACTATGACTACTATTCTCAACATTTTAGAGATTATTCTCGGGATCCTGCTGATAACCGCCATTCTTTTGCAATCACAAGGCGGTGGACTTGGTGCAGCATTTGGTGGAAGCGGCGGAATTCAGACGACCAAACGCGGTATTGAAAAGACATTATATCGAGCAACTATAGTACTTGCCATTCTCTTTTTTGGCATAAGTTTTCTTCATATTCTCCTCTAATTTTTGACATAGCTTAGCATATGCTACGCAATTCGAAGCGCGGTTCGCGTTTCAATAATCGATTAAAAAAACTCAAGAGTCATGACACGCAACTTATTGCGCAAACATCTGGCAAAAAAATCCCTGGATTTCGTCAGCTGCGTTTTTTGTTTCGGTTTTTGAACAAAAAGGAAGCGCGACTGTTTCTTGTGGGAATTGGTATCGCAGTGATCGGATTGAGTTGGTATTTGGGACGCTATGTTGTTAACAACCGTGTAACCATTCCTGATGTTGGTGGAGAATATTCTGAAGTCTTAGTTGGTACACCACGTTTTATTAATCCGATATACGCAGCAACTAATGAAGTGGATAATGATCTGGTACGGCTAGTTTATTCTGGTTTACTTCGTTATGATAGCCAAGGCAATATTCAACCTGATCTTGCTGAGTCATACACAGCGAGCAGCACCATATATATGGTTAAGCTTCGCCAAGATGCGCTGTGGCACGATGGCACGCAAGTGACAGCTAATGATGTTCTGTTTACTTTTGAACGCATTCAAGATCCTGCAGTTGCTAGTCCGCTGCGCCTGAGCATGCAAGGTGTTGAAATTGAAAAAGTTGATGATCACACGATTTCTTTTACACTGGAAGATCCATTTGCACCATTTATCCATACACTGACCACGGGTATTTTACCCCAACATGTATGGATTGATACAGATGCCAACTCAATGAAATTAGCTGATGCTAACATTCGTCCAATTGGTTCTGGTCCGTATAAGTTTTCTACATTATCTAAGAACAAAACCGGCGTAATCATTGATTACACACTAGAGCATAACAAAGATTTCTACCGCGGCACGCCTTTTATTAAAACGGTACAATTACATTTTGCGCCAGACAGCACTAATGCGGTTGAATCGTATTTAAGTAAGCGCGTGGATGGCATTCATTTCGTTCCTCAGGATAAAAAGGCAGACATAGACAAGCGTGACACCGCGATTTATCCTCTGCAATTACCACAGTATACTGCTTTGTTTTTTAACCAGAAAAGAACAGCTGCACTTGAAGACAGTGACGTGCGTCAAGCACTAGCACACTCGATTAATCGACAGCAACTAATCCAAGATGCGCTTAAGCAAGATGCAACAGCAATTACGAGTCCACTACTGCCCGGCATGTTGGGCTATAAAGAGGACGCGGATTTCTATGCATTCTCCCCTACATCTTCAACTGCACTACTTGATGATTCTGGCTACACGACAATTAATCGTGAGGAATTCATTGACTTGCGAGTTGAGCAACTAGTTGATGAGTGGCTTGATGACAAACCAGAAGAAGAACAAGATGCGGAAAAAGAGTCTGGTGAACTTGCCAAACTAGCCTTAGAACAGGTTGAAGCAGAGATTCCACCGTCGCAAGATATTTTTCGCAAAAACAAAAAAGATGTTATTCTTACAGTAACGATAACTACTGTAAACAATGATGCAACGATTG
>CAZKMQ010000010.1:17412-19218 GCA_964554065.1 uncultured Gammaproteobacteria bacterium
GGCTGAACTAATCCAATCATTCTGGCAAGCGATTGGTGTACATACTATTTTGTATGTGGTAGATCCACAGTTGATACAAACCGAAGTGATTAAGAATCGAAACTACGAAGTATTGCTGTTCGGTGAGGTGCTTGGCGCAGACCCTGACCCATATCCGTTCTGGCATTCTTCACAAATTGATGATCCAGGATTGAACTTGTCACTATTTATTAATCGCAAAGCAGACAAGCTCTTAGAAGAGGCGCGATCAACTTACAATGATGAAGTGCGGGAGGAAGCATATCATGATTTCCAGGAAATTTTGCACGATGAGTTGCCAGCGGTTTTCTTATACAACCCAAAATATGTTTACGCACAACGCACGAAGATTAATGACTTTCTGGTTAAACGCATTGTAACCCCTGCTGATCGATTCAATGAAATTGAAAAATGGTTCATTGAAACTAAAGGGGCGTGGAAGTAATAGTGGCACCAACAGTACAATTTTTTACTTTTCAAATTATACGAAGGAATAGTTTGTGATTTGACGGCTTCAAGACGCAACGCCGAACGAGAGCGCAGTCGCCACGCTGGTGGTGACAAGCGTCCGTCGAACACAAACTATTCCGCAGCCGTGGTGGTGAAATTGGTAGACACGCAGCGTTCAGGTCGCTGTCCTGCTTGCAGGGTGAGGGTTCAAGTCCCTCCTACGGCACAAAGGTATCTCTCTTTTTTGTAATTCATTTAACTAGAAAAAGAACTATGACACCAAATAAAAAGCCGCGCGCTTCAAGCGCTCGCAGCACAAACAGTTCGCGGAGCACAAGCTCACGCCGAACATCAACAAGTAAAAGTCGAACCAGTAGTTCGTCGCGAACATCTTCACCGCGCACGAGCTCTTCTTCACGCCCACAACGCCGCACCAGTGGTGGCGGTCGCAGCATGACTACCAAGCGTACCAGTACGCGAGGCAGCCGTGGTGGGCGCAACAGTTCACAAAAAGGTTTTGTGCGAGGTAGCGTGAAACGCGTGAAAGAATTCGTATCAGGAAGTGGCAACAAGAAAGATAAGTTGCGAATTATGGTTATTGGCGGTGCTGAAGAAGTTGGCCGCAACTGTACATTGCTTGAATACAATGATGACATTATCTTCATTGACATGGGATTACAGTTTCCTGAAGACGACATGCCTGGAATTGATTACATAATTCCGAACATGGAATATGTTAAGGACAAGAAGAAAAACATTCGTGGCGTGATTATCACGCATGGACACTTAGACCACATTGGCGGCATCCCCCACACTCAACATGAGTTGGGTGATCCTCCAATCTATGGTTTGCCACTGACTTGCGCGATTATTAAGAAGCGCCAAGAGAATTTTGGACGAAAAGACATTAACTTGAAAAGCGTAAAGCTTGATGACACGCTACAACTCGGTGCATTCAAAGTTGAATTTTTCCACGTTAACCACAACATCCCGGATTCCATGGGAATTGTTGTGCACACACCGGTGGGAACTGTGATTCACACCGGAGACTGGAAATTTGATTTTCAACCTGTAGACAAACGGCCGGCTGAACTTGGTCGTCTTGCCCAACTGGGAAATGATGGCATCTTAGCAGTTATGGGAGACAGTACTAATGCTGCACATGAAGGACATCAAGTAAGTGAGCATGTAATTGGAAAAACCTTGGAAGATATCTTCCTAAAGACCAAAGGCCGCATGCAAGGAATATAATCACGATTAGTTTAAAAGATCTGCTCAAAGCAAAATACATATTCCCCCCTAATATATTGACGATGACTGTTTATGAAATATCAACCG
>CAZKMQ010000011.1:0-19186 GCA_964554065.1 uncultured Gammaproteobacteria bacterium
TTCCAATGGGTTCACAAGGATTTGCTATGACCATTGATCGTGCATTATCTGAAGCTCCTGATTTAAAAAAACTTCACGCAAGCAATGAGCAGGTGCAGCGCTTGCTTACTATCGCTCAAAAGATTGAAGGGAATGTGCGTCACTGCTCAATTCATGCTGCTGGTGTGGTTATTGCGCCAACGACTTTGAATGATTTTACGCCAATTCAAAAAGAGTCTGGAGGTGATAAGATCACTACGCAATATGAGATGAAATCTGTGGAAGACGCAGGCCTTCTGAAGATGGATTTTCTAGGCATTCGCAACTTGTCTATTCTTGGAAATGCAGTGAAGCTTGTGCAGCAGATTCATGGTGAGAAAGTAGACATACATAATTTGCCATTTGATGATGAGAAGACTTATGCCATGCTTGCGCGCGGTGAGACTATGGGAGTATTTCAGCTTTCCGGTTCTGGTATGACGAGGTACTTGAAAGAACTTAAGCCAACAACTATCTTTGACATCATGGCCATGGTTGCGCTATTTCGTCCAGGTCCAATGGAATCTATTCCCGATTATATTGATCGCAAGCATGGTCGCAAGCCAGTAGAATATTTGGAGCCAAGACTGGAGCAGGTGATGGATAAGTCATTTGGTATTATGGTATATCAAGATGACGTGATGCTTACGGCGATTACTCTTGCCGGCTATTCATGGCTTGAGGCAGATAAGTTGCGAAAAGCAATGGGTAAGAAGATTCCAGAGGAAATGGCAAAGCAGAAGGTAAAGTTTCTTAATGGTTGTCAGGAATATGGAAAGATTTCACGTCTTAAGGCAGAAACCTTGTGGCAGTTGATTGAGCCATTTGCTGCGTATGGATTTAACAAAGCGCATGCAGCAAGCTATGCAGTTGTTGCTTATCAGACAGCATACATGAAAGCACATTTTCCTGTGTGCTATATGACCGCTGTGCTAACTGCAGAAAAAGCTGATACTGATAAGGTTGCAGCAATTGTTGCGGAGTGTGAGCGAATGGGGATTGAAGTTATGCCGCCAGATATTAATGAGTCGTTTGAGAATTTCACTGTTGTTTCTACTGGTAAGGATGGGTCAAAGAAGCGTTTGAGATTCGGGCTCACTGCAATTAAGAATGTTGGTGAAAATATTTGTAATGCGGTTATTGTTGAGCGCAAAGCTAATGGAAAGTTTGAAACTATCGAAGCACTTCTTGAGCGTGTGCAAGCAAAAGACATGAATAAACGATTCTTAGAGAGTATGATTAAGGTAGGTGGTATGAACACATTTGGTGAACGTGGGTATTTGCTTGCAAACCTGGAATCCATCTTAGCGTTTGCCAAAGAGGCTGGTCAGAGAGCAAGTTCAAATCAAGATTCATTGTTTGCTTCTGCAGGTATGGACGTAATGAGTAAAGTACCAATGCGCAATGCGCCTGAAGCTTCTGAGGAAGATCGGTTGAGTTGGGAAAAGCAACTTATGGGATTGTATGTTACTGGACATCCATATAAGAAGTTCGAGCAGCGACTTGCTGGTGTGGTGCAACCAACATCACATGTTGAGAAAGCTGAGCCTGGAGCGTGGGTTACTGTGGCTGGTATTGTTAGTTTTCTGAAAAAGAAAATCACCAAGAAAGGAAAGCTCATGGCATTTATGAATGTTGAAGACACTCATGGCACAGTTGAGTTTCTTGTTTTTCCAAAAGCATACGAGGCAAATCAATCATTGTGGGTTGAGGGGAACATGGTGGTTGTGGTATCGCGCAAAGGAACAGAATCTGGAGATAATAAGTTGTTTGTAGAAAAAGGATATGCCTTGAGTGAGGATACGCTTGAGCGATTACGTAATAGTTTGTCACTTGGTAATCAGAAGCCAAGTTGGGTGGAACGCGATAAAGAAGCGGTCATTGCGATACCGTCTGTGCTCACTGAAGCCCAGCGTATTGAGCTTAAAGCAGTATTTGATCAGCATCCGGGTGAGCATCTTGTAGTATTTCAAATGGGAGGAAAAAAAGTAAAGACCAACCTGAAAATTGATTGGACTTTTGATACGCAAACAGCGGTGGGGAATGTTTTGGGAGATTAATCCACCAGCTCCCACCCAGGATCAGCAGTAAGTTCACGCCATGGTGTGAACTGTTTTTTTATTGCGTGAAAATATCCAGCTGCAGCAATCATGGCTGCATTATCTGTGGTGTATTGCAGCTCCGGAATAATGGTGTTGGGAAAGTTTTGCAAAAGTGTGTCTCGTAGTTTTGGATTAGCGCTCACGCCACCACCAAGAATAATTGTTTTTACATTGTGGACTGCGGCGGCGTTAACAGTTTTTTTAATAAGTACGTCAACAATCGTTTGTTCAACTGAAGCGCAGAAGTCTTCAGTAGAAATTTCTTTGCCAAGTTCATTATCCTCAAGCCAGTATCGCGCTGCGGTTTTTAATCCAGCGAAACTAAAATCAAAATCACCCGAGCCAATCATTGGGCGGGGGAGTGAAAGTGCTTTTGGATTTCCGTTCTTGGCGGCTTTAGAAATCTTTGGTCCACCGGGATAGGAGAATCCAACCAGCTTTCCGATTTTATCAAAACATTCACCTGCAGCATCATCACGCGTCCGACCAACCAATTTATAATCTCCGTGATCGCGCATTAAGATCAGTTCAGTGTGCCCACCGGAAACAATTAACGCCAAAGCAGGGAACACAATTTCTTTCGGTGCACTGTCACCAAGTAAAACAGAATAAATGTGTCCTTCAATATGATTTGTCCGCACAATTGGAATGTCTCCCCATCCCATGCTCAGACCTTTTGCAACTTCAACTCCAACAACCAAGCTGGTGATCAGTCCTGGTCCGGCTGTTACGGCAATCACATCCGGCGGCTCAGAAATAGTTTCGCGAATCACAGGAATTATCATGTCCGCATGCGCGCGTCCTGCGACTTCAGGAACAATGCCACCGTATTTTTTGTGGATATCAATTTGAGAGGAAACTGTATTTTTATGTACAACAAATCCAGCGTCAGTTCGTTCAACTAAGGCTGCAGAAGTATCATCACATGATGTTTCAATGCCGAGAATTTTCATATGATGTTAGGATACTTTGCGCGAGAAGTTTTTGCAAGAAACAAAAATACGAAATAAATAAAAGAATACGGACCCTTGCGAGCTTCCTGACGTAAATACAAAAATAAATAAGCTATCACAGGTACTCATGAGTTGATTTAGCATGGTCTGCTCAGTTGAGCAGTAAATCAACGAATGGTAGCGCAGTCCCGCGCTGGCGGGACAAGTGTGCCTGTGATAGCTTATTTATTTTAGTATCGCCAAGGGGAATCGAACCCCTATTCCCAGGATGAAAACCTGATGTCCTAACCATTAGACGATGGCGACAATATGGCGATATTGTATCTTATACAAAGAGCGCCGTCAACCTTATGCAGTAGCTGCAATCTGGTCAACTTTTTCAAAGGTAACTGAACCAGCATCATCAATGTGCGCTAGGACAGGAATAATTTCAAGGTGATTGTGCTTTGCTTTGATTAGTTCACCAGCTTTTTGCATGTTTGCTTTCTGTGTCGCAATCTCAGCATCAAGTGATTCAAATGCTTTGTGTCCACCATAAGCACCGCAATCCATGTGGTGCATGACAAGAACCTTCTTAATATGATGAAGCTCAGAAGAGATATCAATTTGTTTCATGATGTACTTAGCTTCAGCGCTTTCCGGTGCTTCAATTAAGTTCTTTGCAGCTCCTGCCACTGCCAATATGTCTGCATCACAGCTCAAGCCTTCTTGTTTAAGAAATTCGTGAATTGCAGGTTCAAAACGAAAGTCAATGCAGTGAATTAGCATTGCGCTACATTCATGTTTCATATTCTTCAGGTAAAAATTTAACAGCCGGAGTATATCAGACACTCTCAATTTCTTCAAGAAAAGAAAAAACCCTGGGAAGACAACCTCTTTATAGAAGGTTAGTGGTATGTCCCAGGATTTTTTGTTTGTTTGTTTACAGCCGACTGACAAGTACACCGTCCTGTGTTGTGCTTATGAAAACTTGGACAGGAACTTTAAGTAGGTTCGCCAGCGTATCCTCTGCTTGAGGCAGTTGTGTGCGAAGCACATCTTCCGCAATCGGCAACTGACCTAGTGAAACGACTTGGTCGACATGTCCCACAAGTGCAGCAGCACTGATGTATGGCTGCATTGAAATCAGCCATTCAGTGAGCAGTGCGGTATCACGAGTCCGCGCAGCAAGTGCGCTTGTGACACCCGCATAACCATCGAACGTGAGCAAATGAACACGATGTTGGTTGAGCGGGTTCCACTGACCGGCGTACAGGTGTATTTTCAGCTGGTCGAGCAAGCCATCGGTTTTTAGATGAGCAAGCTGTGCTGAACTGCCAGTAATGACAAGTGGTTTTTTCGACTTGTCCATGTCAAAGCGCAAGGGTACCAGTTGGATGTCCAGCTGATCTCTACTGATCGTCGCAGCAATGCGTGGATCAGTTGCGATCCGTCGTTTGGCAGCGATGAGCTGGTTGAATCTGAATCCTTCGTAGATCCTTCCAACTAGTGCGATGGTGTCGACATGATGTGCCATGATCAAGTTGGCGATCTGGTCTTGCATTGTGCGAAGAGCGCCTACATGGCCCGGATCACTCAGTTTTTCAAAGCTTGGTACAGTGAGTAGGTAGCGCTGCCGCGTTGCGGTTTCGCCAAGTGTGATACTTAGGATGCGCTGGACACTTTCGCCATCCTGCGCAATATGTGCCACTTCGCCTATCACCAGTGTGTTACTACCGTTGGTAGACATGATTTCCTCCTGTCAGCGAGTGATTCCCAGCTCAAGACTGAGAATGCACCGTAGCACAAGTACAGTTTTTTGTCAATCAATCATATGGTATACTACACTCGTATTTAAATCGATTATGGCACTAGTAATTTGGGGTGGTGTTTTTCTACTCTCAATAATTTTGTTAGTAAAAAGCGCAGATTGGTTTACTATCTACGCAGAAAAATTAGGTTTGCTCTTTAACATGCCGGCATTTCTTGTTGGTGTTGTAATTGTGGCTGTGGGTACATCATTGCCTGAACTTGCCACTTCTGTTCTTGCTGTTTTAGGTGGTGAGCCAGAGATTGTTCTTGGAAACGTATTTGGTTCAGACATAACGAACATACTACTCGGACTAGGCTTCGCAGCTGTTGTTGCAAAAACCACAATTAAGTCAAAGGTAGACATATTCTTTCTTGATTTCCCGGTTTTCGTTGCGGTATTGTTGGTTTTTGGATTCATGGCAATTGATGGATCAATAAATATATTTGAATCCATATTACTTATTATTGGGTTGGCACTTTACTTCTTCTACTCAGCCCGTGCACATAAAACCGCAGAAAAGGATGCATTTGTAGAATCGCGAAATAAGAAAAAAAATAATGGCACACGAAAAGCAGCAGCAAAAGCAATGTTCTATGCACTGCTTAGCTTAGTTGGTGTTGTGATTGCATCAAAGTATGTTGTGGATTCAGTAATTGCAATTGCCACTATCATGAATTTGGCAACATCAGTACTTGCCGCATCTATTATTGCTCTTGGTACATCACTTCCAGAAATTATGGTAGCTGCGGTTGCGGCGTATAAAGGTAAGTTTGAGCTGCTTGCTGGTAATATTATTGGTTCAAACATTTTCAACATTGTAGGAGTTGTAGGTATTTCAGGACTGTTCGGCACACTAACTATATCAGCAGATATGCTCATGTTCTTGTTGTCATTCTTAGTCGCAACAGTCGTGCTGTATTGGGCAATTTTGCAAGATGGTAAAATTAACAAAGTGGAAGGTGCATTCTTATTGCTGGTGTACGTTGTATTTTTTGGAAAATTATTCAATTTTTTCTAGATAGAAAGGGGGTGAAAAATTATGGCAGGTAAAACATGTGGAGGCGCTTGCGGCTCACTTAAGTCATGGCTCGTGTTATTGGCGTGGGTACTTGGTCTTTTGGGAACACTCGCATACTTCTGGGTTGGTGCTGATGGAACATTCCTTGGAATGGGTGCATCAGAACTCTGGAGTGGATCAGTACTCTTATTCGTATTAGCTCTTGCGACGATGTGTCACAAAGCATCAGGGATGTGCATGTGTGGCAAGAAATAATTTTTTCCTTTGTTAAAAAAGCTCTCGACCAGAGGGCTTTTTTACGTTATACTGCAAACAGATATGCCGAAAGCAAAAGTGAAAACAGTTAAGAAAAAAGCGACCAAGCCTGCTGTGTCGCCTGAATTTGGTTGGCATCATTTTGAAACTGAAGGGGAGCTTGCAGTTGATGTGGCTCAGACCAAGAAGGATTTGGTGGTTACTGCAGCGGTTGCAGGTGTTGAGCCAGATGATTTGTCCATCACTATTGATCATGACGTGCTTACGATCCGCGGTCATAGAGCGAAGACTAAGAAGTTCAAAGACGAAGATTATTTTTACGAGGAGTGTTATTGGGGTGGATTTTCGCGGAGTATTATTTTGCCAGTAGAGGTGCAGCGAGATAAGACTAAGGCAGCAGTGAAGAACGGAATTCTCACCGTGACTATTGCTAAGGCAAAGCCTACGTCAGAGATTCCGATTGAGATTATTGATGAATAGCATGAGCGACATGAACTTTGTGGAAAAGAAGCTAGCAAAGAAGCGTCACGCTCTGTTTTTTGTGTTGGGAGGAGGATTGGTGTTGCTTATTGGTTTTTTTGTTTCCATTCCGTTTGTGTACGCTTCATATTATGAAGGCAAAACATTTCCCGGTATTTCAATTGGTGCATATGATTTAGGAAACAAGACTGAGGCACAGCTCAGAGAGTTTTTGCAGGAAAAGAATAACGCGCTTACTGAAGATGGTATTGCTTTCTTGTATGAAGATGAAGATGGCAGTCGTAAATCATTTGTTACATTGCCGGTGCTGTATACAGAGATAGAAGGGCAGTCAATTTCTTTTGTGGATATTGATGTAGATAATACTGTTAGGGAATTAATGCGTGTTGGCCGGTATGGAACATTTTGGCAAAAGACTATTGAATCTGCGCAGTCGTGGTATTACGGAAAGCGCATGGTAGCTCAAGTGCGAGTAGAAGAAATCCCGTTTCTAGAAGTACTTGAATCAAATCTTTCTATGCATGAAACTCCAGTGCAAGAGCCGCGAATTGCGTTTACAACATCAACACCACCAGTAGCACACATTACGCCAGATGCTGATGGCGAAACATTAGGTTTTGAAGTAGCTGTTGGTACTGTTCGTCAACAATTAGAGTATTTGCAGTTAGAACCAATTACTATTCGCAGAACCCGTCGCCAAGCAGATGTTCAAGCAGAAGATGCTCGGTTTTTGTTGCCAGAGCTTGACCGTGTTGTTGCATCATCAACTCTACAACTGGTGTACACGTATGTTGATACCAATCGTAGCATGCAATGGGATGTGAATCGTGATAGTTTGTTGTCGTGGATGGGATTTGCAGAAACAGAAGATCATGAAATTGTATATAGTGTTGATGAAGAGGCATCAGCGCAGTTTATCGCGGAGATAGCTGAAGCAATCGATGTGTTGCCACAAGAGCCAAAGTTCGCAATTAACGCAGCAAGTGATCGTGCGACACAATTTAAGCCTGCAAAAGACGGGCTTAAAGTTGATCAGGAAAAGTTGTATTTTGCACTGGATCGATATGTGCAACGCGCGACAATGAAATTGAGTGTCACATCGACCATTATGATACCGGTTGATATTGAACAGCCAATAACAAAGACTAGCGATGTAAACAGCTTTGGTATTAAGGAGTTGCTCGGAGTTGGTGAGTCAGACTTTTCACACAGCTCGAACATGCGTATTAAGAATATTAAGAATGCGAGTGATAAGCTTAACGGACTTATGGTTGCGCCTGGAGAAGAGTTTTCTTTAGTACAAGCACTTGAACCGATTACTACTGCAAATGGGTATGTGGCAGAGTATGTGATCTTAGGTGACAAAATTGAAAAGGCTGTTGGTGGTGGGCTATGTCAGATTGGAACAACAAGCTTTCGCATGGCTATGAATTCAGGTATGCCAATTACTGAGCGTCGCAATCATTCACTTGTGGTGAGTTATTATAATGATCCGCAAAACGGCAATCCAGGAACAGATGCAACCATTTATGGGCCACATCCGGATTTTCGGTTTGTAAACAACACCGGTCATCATATTCTATTTACCACAGAAGTTGATGTGCCAAATACTAAGTTGTATTATTACATGTGGGGAACTAGTGATGGGCGAAAGGGATATTATTCACCACCTGTTGTAGATCATTGGAAAGATGTGGGTGATCAGCGTGATGTGAAAACAACTGAACTTGAGCCCGGAGTAACCAAGTGCCAACGTGCGTATCGTGGAGCGCTCACCAGCTTTACGTATTATGTTGAGCAACTAGATGGAACAGTTGAAGAGAAAGTGTTTACATCAGATTACCGATCACTACCAAAGATTTGCCGAACAGGTGTAACGCAAGAAGAGCTTGACGCAGAAAGCGAGAAAGTTGCTGAAGAGTTAGAAAATACAATTCCGCAATCCGAACTTGAAAAAGGATTCGCAAAAGAAGAAGATTCAGAAAATCAAGAATAAAAAAACTCTTGAGAACGTCCGGTATATGCGTAAATGGCGCCTATGCTCAAGAGTTTTAATGTTGGGGTTGAGTGGAAGTTTATGTACCGTTTATTTTAACGGGTGTCTTATTACCTCTCACACAAAAGGGGCGGAGTCTGCTTAATGTTGCGGTATAGGAAACACCAATTATTGCAGAACTCCATGATTGATTGGAGGATTGGTTATACCTGCCTTATGAAACATGGCGGTTATAACAAAACCCCTCCAAATACCTGCGTCCAAGAAGACACGTTTTTGAAATGTTCTAGCGTAAGCCAGACGCACCCAAGAACTTATCTCCATGCTTGTCGTGGACACAGGTACCTAAAGGGGTTTGCCCATTTGGTTATCCACAGAAAATATAGTATACCAAAGCAGAATTTACTGTACCACCTGTAATAATATTTGTCAAGAGCTGGGCGCCTTCGGGCGTCCAGCTCTTTAAAAACCTTAAATTTACAGAATTTCGGCGGATTACTTGATAATGTTATCCACAAGGCCGTAATCCACAGATTCCTGTGCTTTCATGAAATTGTCGCGTTCAGTGTCTTCAGTGATTTTTTCCAGTTTTTGGCCGGTCAAATCAGACAGGATCTGGTTCAAATTTTCTTTCATACGGATAATACGTTCAGCATGGATTTTAATATCAGTTGCTTGTCCTTCGGTTCCGCCCATAACTTGGTGGATCATAACTTCGGCATTTGGAAGAATATATCGTTTGCCTTTAGCACCGGACGCCAGCAATGTTGCAGCCATTGAAGCGGCCATACCAATACAAATTGTAGAAACATCAGCTTTAATGTATTGCATTGTGTCATAAATCGCCATTCCTGCAGTCACAGATCCGCCAGGAGAGTTGATGTAAAGCTTAATGTCTTGAGTTTTATCTTGAGAATCCAAGAATAGTAATTGCGCAATAATAGTATTTGCCACAGCATCGCTAATCGGTTGACCCAAGAAAATAATCCGATCCTTAAGTAGGCGTGAATAAATATCATAAGCACGCTCGCCGTGGTGAGTTTTTTCAATAACTGTTGGCACAAGAACTTGCGCGTTTGGAGTTGTAGTGTTTGTCATATAATTCAATAGTACATTAATTATTGGTTTGCGCCAACGCTGGAGAAAATAGCGCCCATGCATCTTGCTCATTTGCAATAGACGCATTTGGAATAAAAAATCCCGCGGCTTTGGTGTGCCCGCCACCACCCAGCGCTATTGCCCAGGCAGAAACATCAATATCATCATGAACAGTGCGCATACTTCCCTTTACACCGCCATCTGCGGTTTCGCGCATCACCAAAATAGCCTTACCTTCGCCAAGTGAATTCAGAAAGTTTGCCAGACCATCAACCTGCTCTTCTGTTGCGCCAAGTTCTTCAATATCAAACCTAGTGATGTACGTGTAACTTACCTGCGACTGCTCATCCAAAGCCAAGCGAGACAACATCAGCCCCCACAACTGTAACGTGCGAATGGTTTTGTTGCGCATGGTTTTATCCAGAATGTGATCATAGCGAGCACCAAAGTTTATCAGTTCTGACGCAACATGCAAAGATCTGTTGGTCGTACCTTGATTAGAAAAGTTGCCAGTGTCTGTAATAAGACCGGTGAGCAAACATGTGGCACTCAAATGATCAATCGGCGCATTCACATGATTAAAATAATGATACAAAACTTCAGTAGTTGATGCGGCATCACGCATTACAAAGTTGTGATGACCAAAGTCTGTGTTGGTGTAATGATGATCAAAATTAATAATCGTCGGCGCGTACGGCAAGTCGGTAATGCGCTGCTCAATTCCTGCGTATTTCAGGTCGCCACTATCAAACACACAAATGGTATCAAATTCTTGTTTTTCAAAAATTGAACCATCCTCATCAACTTTGTGGCTGTTCGGCAAAAATTTAAGCTGACTCGGAACTTCTGTTGTGCAATATGCTGTGTGCGTAATATCCAACTCATCCAAATATTGCATAAAACTGCACGCCGAACTCAATGTATCTCCATCAGGTCTTGGGTGTGACACAAGAAGCACGTGCTTGGCACGGTTTTTCAAGTGGTCATGAATTTTTGCTGCAGTTCTTTGCATAAGGAACAAGTATACTTGACGATCATGCTTGCGTCAAGTATATTGGGCTTTCTCGGTCATGCGGATCGGGACACGCCCTGTGAATAAGTAGTAGTTCAAATACCATCTACATCTCACAGGGTGTTCTTTTTTTGCTCAAAAAGTGGTATTATCGGATAATATGTCTACTCAGTTTTATAGAACAAAAGCAATCAAAATCGCAGGGAGTGATTTTAAAGAAGTGCATTCGCGTGCTCGTATTTCATATAGCAAAATAAAACAAAGAAGCAAAAGAAAATCATATATCCGGTCTGCTTATTTTAACAAGGAGAAAATTTTTCTCGATTTATTTTGGCATCATCTGTTTGAAAAGAAGAACTGGCGAGATCGTATGCGTAGGTTGCAGTATTTTGATTGTGCAGTGGAGTTAATACAAAAATCTAAAATTCCGCCGACTATAAAAAGGAATCCAAACAATTGTTCCGAAATATTACATCGTTTTGTTGGTAAATCTCGATCAGGTAAACCATTTAAACTGCAGATTAAACAGACAAAAAACAACACTAAATATTTGATTTCTGTTTATCCTTTCAAACAAAAAAGGACTTCCCGCTACGTGTAGTGTATAAACTACGGCCGGAAGTCTTTTTTTAAGAACGATCACTGATCACTCTGCCGCAACTATAGCACACTGGCACGTGATTGTCAATGTGTAGTACAATAGGCACAGATTATGTATCTGCAAAAACTGGAAATACAAGGATTTAAGTCTTTTGCTCAAAAGACTGTTTTGGAATTTCTGCCGCCACAAAAGGGTCGGGCTGGAGTTACAGCGATTGTTGGGCCAAATGGCTCAGGAAAATCCAATGTCGCGGACGCGATTCGTTGGGTGTTGGGTGAACAATCACTTAAGCTTTTGCGTGGAAAAAAGTCTGAAGATGTTATTTTTTCCGGATCAGATAAGAAATCCCGAATGGGATTTGCGCAAGTGACTCTCACGTTAAATAATGAAGACGAGACAATCAAAGCGCCAAATGATGAAGACAGTGCTTTGGACTATTCAGAGATCGCTATTTCGCGTCGCGTATATAGGAGTGGGGAGTCAGATTACCTTCTTAATGGAAATAAAGTTCGTTTGGCAGATATTCAGATGCTTTTGGCGCGTGCGCATTTTGCGGAAAAATCATACACCGTGATTGGTCAAGGAATGATTGGTCAGATGCTTATGGCTTCGCCGGCTGAACGCAAAAAGTTCTTTGATGAGGCTGCTGGTATTAAAGAGTTTCAGATTAAGCGCCATCACGCGGTTTTGAAATTGCATGCAACCAAAGAAAATTTGCATGAAACTAAGATGCTTTTGCAAGAAATTGAACCGCGTCTAAATAGTCTGCGTCGTCAAGTAAAGCGACTGGAAAAGCGGGAAGTTGTGGAAAAGGAATTGCATGAAAGTTATTTGCATTATTATGGTGCGCAATGGGTAACAATCGATTCGCAGTTTAAAAAATTAAAAAAACAACATCACGATTTAGAATTAGAAAAAAACAAGCGTGAGAAAGTTTACGAACAATCTTTTTCAAAAATGCAGGCTTTAGAAGTTGAAGAAAAGAAATCTGATTCATACACTGCTTTGCAAAAAGAGTATGACACAGTTTATGGAAAGCGTTCCTCAGCGCGTGAAGAGATTTTGCGATTGAAAAACGCCGTGGAAATGGCAAAGCTCAAAGCGCAGACCCACAAGAAGTGGGCGCCTCTGCCGCTTTCTAAGATTATTTCTGAGCTTGAGAACATGCATGATGAGGTTGCAGCTGCTACAAATAAAGATGCCGGCGCGATCAAGACATTGTTTGGAAAGTTTTCAACAAAAATTAAAGGACTTATTGAGCGATTGCAACAGCCTGCTCCAGAAAAACAAGAGTTCAAAGATGAAAAAGCGCTCGCGCAAATTGATGAGCTGGAGAAAACGCTCGTACTGCTTGATAACGAAGCCAAAGAAATCCAAGAGCGTATCGCCGTAGCAAACAAGGCAGAGCATGACACAAAAAGTTCGTTTTTTACTTTGCAAAAAGATTTGCAAAAGCGGCAACATGATTTGCACAAAGTGGAACAGCAGCTCAGCATGATTGCGATTGATTTGGCTAAGGTTGAAACTCGCCGCGAAACATTGCAAGAGGAAATTGATCGCGAGGTTCCGGACATGCGTGACAAAATTATGAACGTGCAAGCTGATACTGTTTCAAATGTGCAAGTTCGTGAATTGCAATCTGAAGTGTATCGTTTGCGGCGACAATTAGAGCTGATCGGTGGGATTGATGAGGAGACAGTAAAAGAATATGAAGAAACTGAACAGCGGTTTACATTTTTGTCCGGACAAGTGGAGGATTTGGAGTCTGCAATGAAAAGTATTGATAAAGCCATTGGCGATTTGGATGAGGTGATGACCAAAAAGCGCAAGGTGGCGTTCACTTCAATTAATAAAGAGTTTGAGAGATTTTTCAAGATATTATTTGATGGCGGTAAAGCCGGAATTATCGAGATCAAAGCTGAGAAAAAGAAAAAGCACGAACATGAGGATGAGGACCCGGAAATTGAGGAGCTTGAAGAGGAGTTAGATGATATGGCAAAAGAAGCGCTTGCTGGCATTGATATTTTTGCGCAGCCACCAGGAAAACGAATTAAAGACATTACAATTTTGTCCGGAGGTGAGCGCGCGTTAACATCTGTGGCGTTAGTTTGTGCGATTTTATCCACAAACCCATCGCCGTTTGTTGTGCTGGACGAGGTGGACGCGGCACTCGACGAAAGCAATTCAATTCGTTTTGCGGAAATTGTAGGGGAGCTCGCAGCAAAAACTCAGTTTGTAGTGATTTCACACAACCGCGCGACAATGGAGAAAGCGCAGGTTTTGTATGGAGTGACAATGGGTGATGATAGTGTTTCGCGATTGCTTTCAATTAAGCTTGAGGATGCGACAGAATTTGCTAAGTAATTTTTGAATAAAAAAAGAACCCATCAGCGTTATGCTAGGGTTCCTTTTTTCAAGTTGTTGTGCGGTGTAGAATACTACATCACTCTCATGCGACGCCAGTGTCTCTGGCAATCCCATTGACGAATTTCTGATTGCGCCTCTGATTGGAGGCTTTTTCGGGGGTTCTGGACTGTAGAGATCTTCACGAATTGTTTATACAAATGTGAAGGTAGTAGTGTGCTGTGCGTTGCCCAGCTCAGTATGCCATAGGTTTTGTCACCTACTACTTGTTTGAAGCTCGCACACTCCAGTCGTGAGCCATCGAACTGTGCGTGGTTCACTGTTGCTCCTCTGAAGTTCGTTCCAATCAGCATGCTTAGTGTGAAGCTTGCATTGGTCAGATCCGTTCTACTGAGGTTGGCGCGGTGCATCTTCGCCCTTTCTATGTGAGCACCGGTCAGATCGGCACCGACCAAGTTGGTGTCGTAGAACTGACTTTCGTTCGGCTTGCACGTGCATTCACTGGTTCTTTCGTTGAAAGAACACCCGGAACTCATGGGAAGCCTTCCACAGCCTTCCATGTTGTCGTAGTGGAAGTGAACGTGGTCCGTTGGCTCGGTGCGCGGTGTTTTCAGGTTGACGAGCTTCGCATTTAGCAGGTTGGCCCCTGAGAAATCAGTGCCGCCGATCTGTGCGTAGGACAAGTCTGCTCCGGAAAGGTTCAGGTCAGACAGGTCTAGTCCGCGCAAATCACGACCACGCAGGTTTGCCCCAGGGACAAAACCATCGTCGATCATGGTCATCATGCGTTGAAGATCAGCCTTACGGTTTTCCCACTTTTTGTTCATGGTGTAGCCAGTGTCGCCGTAGGCGTAGCAGTACTGCTCAGTGTAGTGTGAGTACGTTGTAAACGCACCTAGGAAAACAATGAGGAAAAACACCGAAATTATCTGAATTAGTTTCTTGGCACGCTTGCTCATTTTCCCTCCCATTGGGGTTGTCAAAGAGGTCTTATCACAGTATAAACTATTCACACTGCGAACATGAATTTATACCATAAATTAGCACTTTTGTCAACCCCCTTTGGTCGTTGAGCTTCTTTGCCTCGGAATATGCTAATTTATCTGCATATTCCTCGTCTTCGTCTCTATAAAGATGCATATGCCTTGACGCAAAATCCAATTCCTTGTACACTACTGCCGTACCTAGATTTACGAAATTATGCTAAAAATCAAGTTATCACGTGTTGGAAAAAAGCATCAGCCAGAATATCGTGTTGTGGTGATGGAGCATACTCGCGACCCTTGGGGACCTGCCAAGGAGATTTTGGGGTATTACAACCCGCGAACCAGCCCAAGCACTGTTGATCTTAAGAAAGACCGCATTGAATATTGGCTATCTGTTGGTGCACAAGCTACTGAAACAGTACAGAATATCTTGATTGGTGAGGGGATTTTGAAAGGTAAAAAAGCAAAGTCCGTAACAATCAGTAAGAAGCGAGCTGCAAAGCAGGCAGATAAAGCAGTAGCTAAGGCTGACGCAGAGGCACAGGCAGCGCCGCCAACACCTGCAGCAGCAGAAGAGCCTGCACCAGAAACAGCTACGGAAGAGCCTGCGGCTCCAGAAGAAGAAAAACCAGCTGAGCCTGAACCAGCTCCAGCAGAATAATCTAAATTTTGAAGAAAATAGCTCGCCAAAAGCGGGTTATTTTTTTAATTAACTTGACGTTAAAAACACTTTTTGATAGTATGTGCTCATCTGAATTGAGGATCTAAGAGTGCGAAAGTCCCCTGGAGTTGGTACGACATCAGCATCAGCGGCGTAGGCTCAAGGAACCGAAGCAGTGGGACTGTCTCAGAAGCTAGCTTTTAGAGCGACCATACGTTGGGGTGGAATAGAAGGGGGTACAAGAACACTTTCAAAGACCCCTAAAGAGTCCACATAATCAATATACAAAGCTGCATTGTGGCTGAGGTGAGATTTCAACTACGTGGTCGCGACATCAGTAGAATGGTAGATGGATGCCCTCGAGGCGAGCTAGGAAGCCAACAGCATCGTGGAGAGCTACCTTCGCGTTAGCTGAGTTTCTTTTCTGTGAGGTGCGCTGGTGCTGCCACGTTCGGCATTATTGTCGGATGCATCAGTGGACGCAGAAAAGGTGCTTAAATGAAAGCTGCGGTCGAGGGATATGTGCGTATACCCTCAATTCCGTACAATGGTCTATCACTCCCGGTCTCGTACTGGCTGATGTGAGTGAGGCAAGTCTGCCTTGGCCAAGGTTTGCTTGTAACATGTGCTTTCACTTCTTTGCTTTTTCTCGAAAAAAACCAACCGACGGGTTGAGCTCTCCCCCTTCTGAGCTTTACCTGGGAGGCCTGCGAACTACGTTTGCAGGCCTTTTCTTTTTTGTAAAAATTCTGGAAAAAAAGTTATCCACAGATCATCCACTTTTTACCCTTGACATCATGATCATCCGTTGGTACAGTAGGGAGGTCACCTCAGACGACAGAAAACAGTGAAACAACGATGACTCGGGTAAAGCTGCTTCGGCAGTGGATTCTGGATCACTCGCTGAAAAGCTGAAGGTACCTGTTTGTGAACAGTGCAATCTTTCGGGAAAGCAATGTCACTGAGCAGATATCACTTGCAACAATGTGTTCATGTGGATTTATTCACTAGAACTCGGCATGAGATAACTTCAATAGAGCCAAACACCAAGCAAGATCTGAAATACGAGTGACAATGGTCGCTGAAATGTGATCAAGAGTAGTTACTTACTGAATTGAATGAGCGTCATTCTTTCGGGAGTGACAATTGTACTTTACAGTGTGTAACAACGACAACGAAATCAAAGGAATAAACAGGGAATCTCTTCGGAGAAGAACTGCAGAAACCGGCGATCTCGCTGTTGGCTCAAAGTTACACTTTAGTGACTTGGTGAGTTGTGGTACTGTTGCGGATTCTCTCAAAGATGTCAGGTTGTTAGCACTGGTTTTCGGACCAGCGTCAACAGTTAGGCAACAGCGAGAGTTGAAACAGCGGTTAAGCAACAAGCCATTGAGGAATGGACTAAGGGATCTGCATTGCAGAACCATAGTGTGAAAGAGACTGCTACCTAGTAAGCGCCTTGCTAAGCGTTTATGATGGATACTCCTAACCCAAAAAGGACTATGCTGAGGATCGCCCAATCACAGGCACCTTTGTAGAAATCTTTTTGGTAGTACGATTCGGGTGACCCTAACGTACAATGGAGGAACTTCTGCTCTAGCTCGGTTTAGCGGCCGGTCAAGATGTAGTACTAGCGGTTTCTCGTTACAGAAGACTAGACAGGTTGTGTTTTGCCAAAACCAGTTTCCTACTGTAACACCACTTTGATTCTTTTTTGAAAAGCACCCTGATACTGGCTGGACTCTTCGGAGTTTGGAAATGGCCCAGTTGATAGCTTTGAAGAACTGAATAACCAGAAGGGAAACCTTCTTGGAATGCTCCTTTGGTGAACGTGATTTGCAATCACTTCATCTCTGAAGATGAGAAAGTCAGACTGTTCAACGCATTTCGGTGCGAGGTTCAAGAGGCCGCCCTTCTTCAGAAAAAAAAGGTAGAGGTGTAGACCTTTAGTAGTGGACGATGAAAAACTCCAAACTGCTAAAGAAGCATTCCACCCTAATCCAAACCTCTTTACACCAGTTCTCTTAACGAGAATAGGTGGAGTACGTGACGCTAACACGTTGCACGCTCAAAAGCCCAATGAACTTTGTTCGGCGGGCTTTTTTAATAGAATAAAACATAAAATATTGACAAAACTATCTTTTTATGATATATTTATTTCGCCAATACGCGCTGCGTCCCGCATAATGGGATGGTCGACAGTGCTACAGTAAGGCAGTAATTCTAAGCTAAGAAAGCTATGGAAAAGGATCAGGAGTTCGTTGAGAACATTGTAAAAGCGTTGGTTAATCATCCTGAGGATGTAAGAACCGAGCGCAAAGTCGACGAGCGCGGTGTACTTATCACCCTGTACGTGAACCCATCAGACATGGGATACGTGATCGGGCGTCAAGGTAAGACCGCAGAAGCTATCCGCCGTTTGGTTCGCACCATTGGTGCAATGAATGATGCGCGTGTAAACTTGCGTATTTATGAGCCAGAAGGGTCACGCCGTTCATTTGAAAAACGGGAAGACCGCGATGAAGATCGTGGTGGATCAGCAGTTGAGACTGAAGACGTGGACATGTCTGCAGTTGAAGACTTGAATATCTAAATTGATACTCAAAGAAAGACCGTGGTATATTTACCACGGTCTTTTGGTTATGAAAAAAACAACAAAAATTTTTCTAGCGATGATCGGCATCACTTTGTTAAGTGCTTTGTCTTTTCAGTTTGCAGTTTTGCATAGTACACTATTGTTTATAATGACTATTGGGCTTTTTGGTTTGGCGCTGTGGAAGTTCGAGTATGCAGTGCTTGTGTTACTTGCAGAACTGTTTTTTGGATCAAAAGGTCATTTATTTTGGCATGATGTAGATGAAACTCGGATTTCAATTCGCATGGCATTGTTTGGAGTTGTGATGTTGGCGTGGCTAATTGATCGTTTGCGGCGCAAAAAACTTCCACAGCTTCTCAAACACAAAGCATTTCAATACATTTTGCCTTTTTTCATTATACTTGCGTACGCGGTGTTTAATGGTTTGCAAAATTACTCAGTCGCGCAAGTTTTTGCAGATGCAAATAATTGGCTGTATGTGTTGATTGTTTTTCCGTTGTTTGATGTTGCTGTTGAACATAAGCATTTTTTTACAAAACTTTCCACACTATTCAAAGCAGCTATTGCATTTCTAATCACAAAAGCAACATTCTTTTTTATAGTATTTGCGCTTTCCGTTCCGTGGCTCACTGAGCTGCTTTACCACTTTGAACGCCAAACCGGTGGTGGGCAAATGGCACCGGCAGCAGATGGGATGTGGAGGATATATTTTTGGTCTGAGTTATTTTTAATTCCTGCTTTTTTCTTTGCACTACATGCACTGCATAATCGATTGAAAAAAACCAAAGCTTCATATCCGCGCAGCTCAATAGTATATTTCCAGACCAAAGAGTTTTATGTGCTTGCTGCGATTGTTTTTGCGCTGGTTTTGACTCTATTTAGAAGCTTTTGGGTAGGTGTGTTGGTTGGTGTTGGTGTTTGGTTCATTGTAGCGGTGTACAAAGAGAAAAAAATTATTCAAGTTATACAAACTTTGACTGCACTTGTGGTTTCTGCGGTTCTTGTAACCGGGTTTGTTGGATTCGCTGGTCAGGGTCTGGCAAAGATCGCCGGAGCGCGCCCAGAAATCCAAAAAGAATTATTTTCAGCAGGCGAGCCTGGCGTACAGAACAGAATCAATCAATTTATGCCGCTCGCGATTCAAATCAAGCAAAATCCAGTTTTAGGTTCAGGATTTGGCACTCAAATAACATATGACAGCATTGACCCGCGCACTCGCGGCCAAGTAACAACCTCAGCACTTGAACTTGGCTG
>CAZKMQ010000012.1:0-18414 GCA_964554065.1 uncultured Gammaproteobacteria bacterium
ATTATATTTTGCGTACACATCCTGAAGCTCAGGTGGTGAATTATGATTTGCTTACCTATGCTGGGAATCTTGAGAATTTAAAAGCTGTGCAAGATGATCCGCGCTATACATTTGTTCGCGGAGACATTACAGACTTGGATACAGTTATACAAGCCATGGAAGGTTGTGATGTAGTGGTGAATTTTGCAGCTGAGTCACACAATGATCGTGCGGTCCTTGATCCTGGGATTTTTGTTAAAACAAACGTAATGGGAACGCAGATTTTGCTTGAAGCTGCGCATCGGTTGAAGATTCCTCGGTTTCATCATATTTCTACCTGTGAAGTGTTCGGTGATTTAGCGCTTGACGAGGATCGGATGTTTAGTGAAGATGATCCGCACATGCCAAAGACTCCGTATAATGCAAGCAAGGCTGCGGCTAACCATGTTGTGATGGCATATTTGCATACCTATAAGTTGCCAGTTACAATTTCACATTGTGCAAATAATTATGGTCCGTATCAGTTCCCAGAAAAGCTTATACCTCTGTTCACAACAAATGCAATGGAAGATATTTCCTTGCCACTATTTAAGAGTTCACAAAACCGTCGTGAATGGATTCATGTTGATGATCATTGTGCAGGTGTAGATTTGGTTGTTCGCAAAGGTGCGATCGGTGAATCATATAATATCGGAACGCGTGTTGAAAAAAGTGTTGAACAAATTACAGACAAAATTCTTGAAATTCTTGGCAAGCCACATACATTAAAAACCTATGTTCCGGATCGTTTGCAGCATGATCGTCGGTATTTGCTTGATCCAAGTAAAATAATGGAAGAGCTTGGTTGGGTTCCGCGCATTCCATATGATGATGGAATGGCAGAGACAATAAAATGGTATCAAGATAATGAAGATTGGTGGCGTCGGTGTAAGTCTGGGGACTATGCGTCGTATTATGAGAATTATTATTCTGACAAACTTGGAAAACTCTAAAATAAAATTATGAAATTTATAATCTTCGGGCGAGGGCAACTTGGCAACTACTACAATGATTATTTAAAAGAGCAAGGGCACGAGGTAAGTATGCCTGACCTTGACATACGCGATGTTGGTGCTGTGCGCAGTGCAATGTCTGAAGTTATTCCAGATGTTGCTATAAATGTGGCAGCAATGACTGACATTGATTGGTGTGAGCAGAATCGTTTGGAGGCGTTTGATGTAAATACGCTTGGGGCTGATGTGATTGCTCAGGTTTGTCAGGAGTTGAGCGTATACATGTTGCACATGAGCAGTGGCTGTATTCAAGAAAGTAAAAGTGCAGATGAGGTTTGGACTGAAGAAGATCCGGTGTCTCCACTTTGCTATTATTCATGGACTAAGATCTGGGCAGAGAATTTGTTGATGGACCGAGCGCGAAAGTTCGGTTTGCGAGTATTGATTTTGCGTCCACGCCAATTGTTAAGCGCAATGGTTAGTCCGCGTAATGCGCTTACTAAAATGCTAACTTACAACAAGTTCATTGACACAGCTAATTCATGTACAATTGTCGAAGATTTGCTGTGGGTGACTGAGGATTTATTAAAACGCGGCGCAACTGGAGTTTATAATGTTACAAATCCTGGTGTAACTACGCCGTATGAGATCGCGACAATTTTGAAAGAAATAGTTAAGCCGGATATGGAGTTTACAAAGATTTCAAAAGAAGAACTTAATGCCATGACACTTGCAGTGCGTATTGATGCGGTGCTTAATTGCGACAAACTAAATGCACTAGGTATTGAACTTAAAGAAATTCATGAGCGTTTGCGCGAAATTCTTGTGGATTTTAAAGCGAACATGGAAAGTGGCGAATCCGCTGAAGCTATGGCACAGACACAAAAAGATACAGCACATAAGCTTGGTTTGAAATAATTTATTATGGATCTTTCCATAATTACAGTTGCTTGGAATTCAGATAAATTCATATCTGAACAACTCCGGTCGGTTTTTGATTCAACCGGTGATTTTAAGTTTGAGATATTTGTGGTAGATAATAATTCGTCAGACAATACCGTTTCAGTTATTAAAAAAAACTTTCCACAAGTAAAGCTTATTGTAAATTCCTCTAACAATGGTTTTGCAAAAGCAAATAATCAGGCAATCGAGGAGTCTTCTGGACGCTATGTGCTGCTACTGAATCCGGATATGCGAGTTTTTCCAGAAACACTGAGCGACATGGTGAAATATATGGACACACATCCTTATGCTATGGTTGCTGGATGCAAATTGATTGACCAAGAAGGAAAAAATGTTCCGCATGTGCGTCGGTTTCCGCGATTGTTTGATCAGTTAATGATTTTACTTAAAGTGCCGCATCTGTTTCCTGGTGTTTTAAATAAATATTTGATGCGAGATTTTGATTATGAAAATGAGGCGCAAGTAGATTCAATTCGTGGGTCTTTTTTTATGATTAGGCGAGAAGTAATTGATCAGCTCGGAGGATTGGACGAAAGGTTCTTTATTTGGTTTGAGGAAGTAGATTATTGTAAGCAAGCTGCAGATCGTGGCATGAAAGTTGTGTACACACCAACAGTTAAATGCGTGGACTATGTTGGCAAAAGTTTTGCGCTAGTCGGTGGATTAAAAAAACAAAAATATTTCACGCGCTCCATGGTACAATACTTTAAGAAATGGCATCCGTGGAAAGCATCGCTAATAATTATCGCGCGGCCATTTGCGATTGCAGTCGCATGGATTGGACAAAAACTCAAATGAACAAACTTAGCATTCAACTTGTGACCTGGAACGGCGCTAAATATTTGCCGTATCTTTTCGAATCTCTGCGTCGACAAAGTTTTCAGGATTTCACATTGCAAATAATTGATAATGGTTCAACAGATAACACGGTCATGGTTTTGCGTGATGAATTATCGCGGTGCGCTTTCACTCATAATTTGGAAATACTCCAGGAGAATATTGGATTTGCAAAAGCACATAATCAACTTGTACAAACTACAAATGCCGAGTATGTTTTGTTGTTGAACCAGGATATGTTCTTGCTTCCTGAATATATTACGCGAGTATTGGCGACCTTTCATGCGCATCCTGATGTTGGTGCGGCAATTGGTCGCGTTATGCGTTGGGATTTTCATCTGCTCAGCGATCGAGGGCATGATGCATTGCAGCATAGTTTTACTCAATACATTGATACACTTGGGCTTAAGGTTTTTCGTAGTCGTCGTGTAGTAGATTGGCTCACTGGCGCGCGCTGGCCAGATGTGAACCGGCAAGTTTTGCCGGATGGAGGAGTGGAGCGAGAAGTATTTGGTGTTTCCGGATGTTTGCCCATGTATAAGCGTCGCGCAATCATGCAGGTCATGCTTGATGGGCAGATGTTTGATGAAGAATATTTTTCATATAAAGAAGATGTGGATTTGGCATGGCGCTTGCAAATCGCAGGATGGAAGTCGTTATTAGTAACTGACGCAATTGCATACCATGATCGCAGTGCGGCCGGCCCGCTTGAAACTACGGATAAGGCCGCAGTAGCCAATCGCAAGTCAATGAGTAAAATGGCGCGGTACCATTCGTATAAGAATCATTTGTTCACAATTATAAAAAATGAATACGCCAGCAATTATTTGAAAGATTTTCTATGGATCGAGTTGTATGAATGGAAAAAATTTATCTACTTTTTCTTTTTTGAAAATGCAACATGGCGCGGGTTTTTCACGGTTCTGAAAAAATATCCATCCATGCTTTGCAAACGGAAAAAAATTATTGCAATGCGTCAGCAATCTGCTAAAGATTTGCGCAAGTGGTGGAGAAAATAAGTATTTAAAAACCCGCAGTGCTTCATGCGTGCGGGCTTTGTCTCAGAGAAGCGTGAGGCTCCCTGGACAATCAGCTTTTCAAGAGTTGTTGAAGAAGCTGATCCGTTTTTGGCTGGAGACCGTCAGTGGTCTCTCCGCGTGTTGTTACACCCTTAAGATGGTGTGGATAGATCTGCGCAGTAAGCTCAAGACAGCGTGTCACCAGTGCTGTGCTTATGTGCTTTGCGGCATGCAGTACCCAATCAAGTTCCTCTTGAGTTAGAGCATGCTTTTCCAGAAGTAGTGTTGCTGCAATTTCAGCATGCGCACTTCCTGGATAGTTCAGGACAAGAGACAGTTCTGATTTCGATGTGCTTTGATGCACCAATCGTCCGATCAGTGTATTAATAGGTCTCTTGGCAAATGGCAGCGAAGCATATGCATCCCGGGTGTATGGGTCACTCAGGATTTTTTCGATGATCACTGGATCATCGACGTGCTGCTCAGCAGCGGCGCACACTTCTTCTGAGCGGAAGGACCAGTTTCCCGAGGTGAGCAGATTGCACAATCCCCATTGGGTGAAGTGACCTTCATCCATGAATTTGCGCCATGCTTTGTCTCGCTGACGCTCACTCAATTTAATGATGTGAAACAGATCGTTCTGATCAGCATCACGGTGATCCAGCAACATGCCACACACCTCGTCGAGGAATGCTCGGTCCATTGCGTGTTTATGCCCAATGATCTCTCGAAGGCTTGTACAACTCGGGTGCAATCGCAGATACCATCGCGCCAGCTTTTCGAACCGAAGTTGCTCGCGCTCTATGTAGGACGAGGCTTTTTTTGGGAAGCACATGCTGAGCATATACTGAAACTCTTGCTGAGTAGGCGGGGGATCTAACGCAAGTATTTTTTCAAATGCGTCCCGCTTATCATCGCCTGTCGCGATATTTTGGTAAAGGAACATTAGGTCGTAGGCGTTATCTCCATATCGCTCCATCCACAGCTTTTTTGCATGGAATTGAGCGTACCAAAGTGTTGTACTCTGTCCGGAATCCGTAGCAGAAATCACTTTTGCCAGATCATGGCGCGAGGGATTACTTGCAACGAAATCGTCCCATTTTTTTTGAATTTCTGGTTGAACGTGCACGTTCCTCCTTTGTTAATAGCCCTACTGCTATTACAAGATAAAATATCAAATTCACTTAGTTTTGTCAAGAAGAGTTGATTTATCAGACGAAAATAGGGTAATCTGCATACACTATGCACGACATTGCTATAATCACAGTCAATTACAACATGCGGGATGCAATTCTCGCGATGTTGAAATCGGCTCAAAAAGATATTGCAATCTCTGATCTTGATATTGCTGTTGTTATAGTGGACAATGCGTCAAGCGATAATTTGGTTCGTATTTTGAAAAATCAATATCCATGGGTAACAGTGATTGAAGCCGGCAAAAACCTTGGGTTTGGCGGCGGTAATAATATTGGGTTAAACTCAGTTGAAGCCAAATATTATTTTGTCCTAAACCCAGATACGGTTTTTGTTCAGCCAAATACGCTGCGTCGTCTCTACGAATACATGGAGCGAGAAACTAAGATTGGCATGATCGCGCCAAAACTTGTTAATGCAGATGGATCACTCCAATATAGTTGTTTCCGTTTTCCAAAATTTCTTGATAAGCCACTGCGCCAACTTGGTTTTGAGCGTGTGCATATAGTGAAAAAGCGCGTGGATAGTTTTCTTATGAAAGACTTTGACCATAAAAAAGCGCGGCCTGTAGATTGGGTGTTGGGAAGTGCAATGTTTGTGCGCGCTGAAGCGCTCAAAAAAGTCGGTGGGTTTGATGAGCGATTCTTTATGTATTTTGAGGATTGCGATTGGTGCCGAAGATTTTGGGAAGCGCACTTTCCAATCTACTATGTTCCTGAGATAATCATTGCACATGCGTATTCGCGAGGTAGTGCTAAGACCAAAGGGTTGTTTCGGTCACTTATGTTTAATA
Organism: uncultured Gammaproteobacteria bacterium; assembly: GCA_964554065.1. Classification (GTDB taxonomy): domain Bacteria; phylum Patescibacteriota; class Patescibacteriia; order Magasanikbacterales; family JBBTQS01; genus CAZKMQ01. Next base: position 5,778 of record CAZKMQ010000012.1, read on the forward strand.
GACTAACGCGCGAGCATGTAAAGAGCTGGCTCATGTATTATAAAAAATGGAAAACACCACGCAAACAACGCAGCAATTAATGCCACGCATCGCAGTCGTGTACTTATCATTTCATTGTGAGCCATACATCCCTCTTGTTATGCCTGCGATGGAAAAAATTACTTATCCCAAAGATCGAATAGAATGGGTAATTGTTGATAATCCGCATCCTGAATACGGCTCATCTGCACATTATTTGCACCATCATGTTATGCCACATGCTGGAGTAACACTTCCTAAAGTTACCGTGATTGAGAACACAGAGAACTTGGGTTTTGCCGGAGGAAACAATGTAGGGGTCGACTATGCCTTGTCACAAGGTTTTGACTATGTGTTTTTTCTAAATAATGATGCGTATCCAACATCAGATGCATTTGAACAATTGATTTCAGTAATGAAGCACCATCCTAATGTTGGTATAGTGCAGTCAATGTTGCTCTTGCACCCGGATAAGAACAAAGTTAACTCAAGTGGAAACGCAATTCATTATCTTGGTTTTGGATATTCAAATGATTACAAAAAAATATTTGATTCGAAAGATTATAATCATATTGAGGACATTGCATATGCAAGTGGTGCAGCAATGATGATGAGTGCTGGGCTGCTCAAAAAAATCGGTGGTTGGAATACAGACTTGTTTTTGTATCACGAGGACATGGAGCTTTCATTGCGCGCAAAAACACTTGCTGGAGTTCGTGTTGTACTAGCGTCAAAAAGTATTGTGCACCATGCCTATAGTTTTCGTCGGAGTATTTCTAAATATTATTGGATGGAGCGCAATCGCTTCGCGGTGTGGCTGATGTATATGAAATTTCCAACTTTGCTCCTTCTTGCACCAGCTATGATTGCAATGGAGTTAGGCCAATTTGTATTTGCAATTGCGCGTGGGTGGTGGAAAGAGAAATTGAAGGTGTACATATATTGGCTAAAGCCAAGGCATTGGCGGCTTTGGCTAAATGAAAGAAAAGAAATCCAGCGCTCGCGTATCATTACTGATCGCGAATTAATGAAAGAGTTTGTTGGTGAGATTTTGTTTCAGGAAAATGAAGTTCAATCACCAGTGCTAAAGTACATTGCTAATCCGGTTTTTAATGCATACTGGTGGGTTGCCAGAAAAATTATTGTGTGGTAAGACTAATCCATATGAAGGCACTACTTACTGGAGGTGGGCGAGCAACACGATTGCGGCCGATCACTGAAACAATTAATAAACATCTGATTCCGCTTGCTAATCTAACAATGATTGAGCATGCAATCCTGAAAGTGAAGCATGCGGGAATCACTGATATAATTATTAATACTAATCCTGGTGAAACATCTTTGCAGGATTTTCTTGGAGACGGAAGTCAGCATGGAGTTAAGCTTACATACCGTGAACAAACTGGAGGGCCGCGTGGCGTGGCGCATATTCCAACTTGCGCGCGCGACTTACTTGAGGGTGAGTCATTTCTTTTTTATCTCAGCGACAATATTATTTTGGGAGACATAAATCGGTTTGTAGATTCGTATCATGATGATAAGTGTAATGCGATGCTAGCTTTTTCTAAAGTAAAAGACCCGCAACGCTTTGGAGTTCCAGAGTTTGATTTGCAGGGAAACCTAATTAACGTTGAAGAGAAGCCTGATCAACCAAAAAGTGATTATGCAGTTACTGGAATTTATTTGTATGACACAAATTATTTTACGGCGTTCGATTCTCTTCAGCCAAGCGGTCGCGGTGAGTTTGAGATTTCAGATATTAATGCGTGGTATTTGAAAAACACACCAAAAGTTGGATGGAAAGAAATTACCGGTTGGTGGAAAGATACTGGAAAAGCTGCTGACCTGCTTGAAGGAAATCAATTACTACTTAATGAGATTACCCGCAATGAAGAATTTAATCATGCGTTAATTGGCGAGCGTGTGCAGATCCAAGGGCGAGTACAAATTGCAGAAGGAACGCGTATTGAAGGTGATGTACTTATTCGCGGTCCAGTTGCAATTGGCAGGCATTGTCTTATTCGGGACAGCTATATCGGGCCATACACTTCAATTGGTGATAATGCCAAAGTTGTAAATACTCAAATTGAAAATACACTTATAATGGAAAACGCGAATATCAACTCCGGTGTTCGCATTGTAGATAGTTTGATTGGTAAAAATGTTACTATCACGCCAGAGCAAAGATCTATGCCATCAGGACATAAAATGATTTTGGGAGATAATAGTGTTGTTGAGTTGTAACTACTGTATACCTAACTCGATCAATTGTTTTTCATCAGAAATTGCAAAAATTGTATCGCCGACAACTGTAAAGCTTCTGATATCAGCATCAACCTCTAACTCGAATTGGTTGCGCGCGCCTCTTCCGTCATATTCAAGCAGACTAATCTTTCCATTAATAAGTACGGCGGCATATCCAGTGTCATTCACTGAATGAACTGCATCAATAGGTTCACTGCTGCGTAACAAAAGTGTCATGGGGCTGCCAACTGTCTTGTGCCAAAGTTCAAAATCATTGTATAAGAGCAAGCCGCCGCTCCCATCATGAGTATAGTGATCTGCATCAAATGACAAAACAATATACTCTTCATTATATACTTCAAGCAATGTCTTGTTGCTTATGTTTTTTACAAAATGAGCACCCCCATGATTAACAAGATATTGATAACGACCTGATGGTAACTCAAGAGGATCATGTCCATCAGCCGTGAAGACACTGTCTTCAATTGCAAAACCATTTCCCTCTACAGTTAGAAGACTGCGTACAAGTTCAGCTTTTTTAGAAATAGTATTTAGGCGAGCAAGCTGTCCTGCTGAGTCTTTTACTAAAGCAACCCATGGTTGAGCACTGTCCCAATACATAAATTGAAGAAAGCGTTCTGGTTGTGGCAGCTCTTGTATTTCATCTGGACGAGCAAGAGAGTATAGAACGTCATGGCTTAGTCCTCGTGCACGACTTGAAAGTCTTATAATTGCACGTTGATTGTCTGGGCTCCAGAAGATCTCTGCTTCAGATGGAATAAATGGTAGCAAGATAGGGAATTTGGATAGTTTGCCAGCATCGCTTATGGTGAGTATTGGTTGACGCTCAGTAAATAGTATCATGCGAGAATTTCCAGGCACTAGAAATGTTTGTTCGGTTTTTTTAAATGATTGAGTTATGTGTGGTTCAGGAATAGTAAATAATGTAGTGTCCACGAAGGTCGTGCTCTTTGGGTAAACTTCAAGTGTTTTTTGCCATGGGAAATAGCCGTCTTTTTCAATTTTCACATCAACTTCGCGTGGAATAATTCTTGTTACCCGAAGCGGCGTGTCATATTCAGCCTTGCCGTTGATTGTAACTGTTGATGTGCGTGGTGTTGTTTTGACCAAAAGAGAGCCAGTCGCAATAATTGAGCGGTTTTTTACATCAATAGTGTAGCCATTTCCATACGTTAAGATCGCTGTCGTAATACTTAGAAAACTAAGCGCAAAAATAACGAATATAACGCGGCGTAAATTGTGATACGGGAATACTTGATTTGCCATACAAGATAGGGTACACTATTGCTACTAGTTAATCAACATATGGATCATTATCGCATACAAGGAGGTAAAGCGCTAACTGGAAGCATTGCTGTTTCTGGAGCAAAGAATTTTGCATTAAAGACATTTGGTGCCGCTATTATTATGGATGGCCCTCTTGAAATTTCGCGTTTGCCAGAAATTCAGGATGTACATCGCATGATGGAGATCATGGAGACAATTGGAGCAAAGCTTACACATGGTGATCATAATAACAAAGTAATTGTTGATGCTTCAGATGTGAGCAGTAGTGATTTACGCGAGACAAAAGTTGGTAAGATCCGAGCTTCAGTGTTGCTAATTGGTCCTCTGCTTTATCGTTTAGGAAAAGTACAATTACAGCACCCAGGTGGGTGTGTGTTAGGGAAGCGACCGATTGATCTGTTTCTTGATGGTTTTTCCAAGCTTGGAGCAACAGTTGTTGAAAAAGATGATTGCTTTGAGTTAACTACGAGTGGGCTTACAGGTGGAACAATAGTTTTTCCTATTATTAGTGTAACAGCTACTGAAGCGCTCATGACGACAGCAACTCGAGCCAAGGGCACTACTGTTTTGAAAAATGCGGCAGTTGAGCCTGAGGTTGTGGCACTAGCTGAGATGTTAAATCGCTGTGGCGCAAAGATCACTGGAGCTGGCACGCCAACAATTACTATTGAAGGTGTAGAAACATTGTCTGGAACTAATGTTGATTGCATTCCTGATCGTATTGAGACAGCCACATTTGCTATAATGGCTGCGGCAACACGCAGTGAAATTACTATTACGAATTGTATACCTGATCATGTTGAGGCGCTGCTCGCATTGTTTGAGCGCATGGGTGTGCCATTTAGTCGTACTAGAGATACACTAACCATACATAAGTATGATCACGTACTTAAGGCTACTGACGTTCGCACGCATGAATATCCAGGATTTGTAACTGATTATCAAGCGCCAATGACTGTGCTGCTTACTCAGGCTGAGGGATTAAGTATGGTACATGAGACAGTTTTTGAGGGGCGACTATTTTATACAGATCTTTTAACACGTATGGGTGCAAATATTATTATGTGCGACCCTCATCGTGTACTAGTTCAGGGTCCGCATTCACTTAAAGGACGTGTACTTGAAAGTCCAGACATTCGTGCGGGTATTGCAATGGTAATTGCTGGGCTTATGGCAAAAGGCGAGACAACAATCTATAATATATATCAAGTAGAGCGAGGGTATGAGCGCATTGATGAGCGCCTTCGTGCACTTGGCGCCGACATAGAGCGCATTACCGATTAAAGTATGGAATCACCAGCTTCACGTCGTACAAAAAGTCATCTGAACATGTATTTGAAATTTGTTGTACTGATTGTTGTTTTTGCCTCCGGGATTTATATGGGTGCAGTGAACAACATAGGTAATGTTCAGGAGCGACTTGCACAACAGTTGAATAATCAAACTCTAATCGGGCTTACTGATTTGACAAAAGGATTTTCTGATACTGTGGAGACTGAGTTGTTTTGGGATGTATGGGAAATTGTTCAGGAAAAGTTTGTTGAAGGTCCGCAAGATGAGCGCTCATTGTTCTACGGAGCTATTGAAGGAGCTGTAGCATCTCTTGAAGATCCTTATTCGGTTTTTTTGCGACCAGAAATTACAAAAGAATTTGTTGCTGATTTGTCCGGATCATTTGAGGGTATAGGTGCAGAGATTGGCAAACGTCAAGGGCGATTAATTATTGTGGCGCCATTACCAAATTCACCTGCAGAGAAAGCAGGGTTGGAGTCTGGAGATATTGTTGCAACTATTGATGGTGAGGATGCTGGGCCACTACCTCTTGATGAAGCGGTGCGTCGCATTCGAGGTCCGCGAGGAAGTGCTGTGCAGTTTACGATTTTTCGAGAGAAGACTGATGAGTTGCTTGATATTTCTGTAACGCGGGCTCCAATTGATATTCCAACAGTTTCTCATGAAGTTCGAGAAGATGGTGTACTTTATGTTAAGCTGTCTCACTTTAATGATGTGTCATTGAAGAAGTTCGATCCGGTAATAAAGGCTGCAAATAAAGATAGCGTCAAAGGTATGGTGCTTGATCTGCGAAACAATCCTGGTGGATTTCTTGATGTGGCAGTGGCAATGACCAGTGAGTGGCTGGCTGAGGGTGAGCTTATTGTGAAGGAAGACTTTCATAATGGTGGTGATCATGATATTGAATATACGTCACGCGGGAATCATCGATTGACTGATGTACCTACTGTTGTATTGATTAATGGTGGTAGCGCGTCAGCTTCAGAGATATTAGCTGGAGCACTGCGCGATCATGACAAAGCGATTTTAGTTGGTGAGACTACTTTTGGAAAAGGGTCAGTTCAAGATTTCCAGACCTTCCCTGATGGTTCAGCACTCAAGTTAACTGTGGCTAAGTGGCTCACACCAAAAGGCGGTTCAATTAATGATACAGGTATTGAAGCTGATGTAACGGTTACTGGTGAGAGCGAAATAGATGTGGAGCTTGATGATATTGGTGATCCAATATTGGATAAGGGGATAGAGGTATTGCTTGAACTTGTTGGAGAGTCACTTTCTGAATAAATTGCATGCGTATTACTGGTACGGTGATAGAAGGTAAGAAAGAGGGAAGAGCTCTTGGTTACCCAACAGCTAATTTGCAGTACGCACTTGATGATAATCAAGAACTCGCTCATGGTATTTATGCCGGGCGAGTTTTTTGGAACGAAGGATCTTTTGAGCGAGTGCGCGATGGTGCAATTGTTGTTGGTGGAGATTTTGAAAATGGTGGTTTGCCAAAGTTCGAAGTTTTTATTTTAGATTTTGATGGAGATTTGTACGGTGTAGAACTTACAGTTGAACTGCTTGATAAAATTCGTGATATGCGCAAATTTGAAGATCAAGGTGAGCTTATTGCTCAGATAAAAAAAGACGTGGATGATATCCATGCTGTTTTACAGAAGAAATAATATGTTTACTGGGATTGTTCAAGCTTGTGTTCCTGTATCATTTGTGGAGACTAAACCCGGCTTAGTTAGCTTTAGTATTGAACTGCCTAATTGTGAGGGGTTGCAGGACGGCGCGAGTATTGCTGTTGATGGTGTGTGCTTAACAGTTGTCGATATATCTGGTAATGTTGTGCGTTTTGATGCAATGGAAGAGACACTTAATAAATCCACTATTGGAATGTTGTCAGTTGGTAGTCGCGCGAATATAGAACGCAGCGCAAAGGTGGGTGATGAGATTGGTGGTCATCTGGTGTCAGGTCATGTGACTGGTACAGCCAAGATCATTGCAATAGATAATCCAGAGAATAACCATGTGGTTACATTTCATGTTGCTGCAGAAATAATGTCCTACATTTTTGAAAAAGGATTTGTTGCACTTGATGGATGTAGTCTTACTATTGTTGATGCAGATAAGACTACTAACACATTTACAGTTTGGCTTATTCCAGAGACACTTGATGTAACAACATTCGGCTTTAAGAAAGTAGGCGATAGTGTAAATATTGAAATTGATTCTCGTACACAAATTATTGTGGATACAGTAAATAACTATTTATCTAGCCAAAAATAATATGTCTGTAGACAAACATGTGATTTTCAAAAATATAGATGGTAAGGGTTTCAAAGTTGCAATAGTGGTTGCGAATTGGAATCCTGAAATTTGTGAATCTTTGGAAAAGTGGTGTGTGCGTGGCCTGCTTGACACTGGTGTTCAGAGAGATCATATTGTGATTGAGCATGTGCCAGGAAGTTATGAGTTGCCAATTGCAGCTAAGCAGTTTGCAGATAGTGGAAAGTATGATGCTGTAGTTGCAATCGGCTGTCTTATAAAAGGTGAGACTATGCACTTTGAATATATTGCTGAGGCAGTGTCGCAAGGTATTATGAATGTTGGATTAGAAACCGGTGTGCCAACCATCTTTGGCGTGCTCACTTGTCTGAACCAAGAGCAAGCTGCGGCGCGCAGCCAAGATAATGAGAAAAATTCTGGATACAGTTGGGGTAAATCAGCTGTTGAGATGGCACACGGAATGAAACACTGGTAGTTAAAAAACCGCTGTCTACTGACAGCGGCTTTTTACATTCTCAACTCCCACTTGGGATTTACTTCGACTGTAAGTTCGAGAAATATTTTCTTGTTGGTGGCTTGCTCAAGTTCTTTGCGACTGATAAGGCCAATCTCTTTAATTTTTTGTCCACGGTGACCAATAAGCATTTTTTTGTAGCGATCTGCTGTTGTAACAATGCGACCGCTGATAACTAAGACTTGCTTTTCGGGTTTGTCTTCAATAGTGTCAATTTCAACTGTGGTGGAGTATGGAACTTCTTGTCGTGTAACAATAAAAATCTTTTCACGAATAATTTCTTCAATCCAAAATTTCTCGTTCATATTGGTGAGCTGGCCATCAGGATACGGTAGTTCGTCTTCTGGAATTTCTGGGAGTGCATCCATCACCGCCTCTTTGAGCGGTTGAATATGGCGACCACGTAGTGCAGATAGTTCTATTAGCTGGTCAAAACCTTCATCTTCCATTAGGAATCGATAATCATCGATAAATGGTTTTTTGTGTATGTCTGTTTTATTTATTACCAGAATCTTTGGAACATCAGTTTTGCGGATCAGGCTTAATGTATAGCGTTCTTCCTCACCAATTTCGCGTGTTGGGTCAACAACATATACAACGCAGTCAATGTCTTGCAAAGAGTTCTTTACGCGTTCAAGAAGTCGGGGAGTGAGTGGTGAATTCTTTTCTTTTAAAACTCCTGGAGTGTCCACGAACACAATTTGTCCTCGATCATCATTAACAACGCCATGGATAATATGACGTGTAGTTTGAGCCTTGGTAGTCACTGCAGCGATCTTTGTACCAACCAAAGTATTGAGCAATGTGGACTTACCAACATTGGATCGGCCTAGAATAACCGCAAAGCCGCTCTTTACTAATTTTTTCTCAGAAATTGCATTCATAATACGGCTATAGTAGGCTAAATGTAGGTAAATGTCAAGGTAAATGTATGAAGGTTGTTTTTCTTGAAAATGTAAAAGGTGTTGCAAAGCGCGGGGAGACTAAGGATGTTGCTGATGGTTATGCGCGTAATTTTTTGTTGCCACAAAATAAAGCTAGGGTTGCTAGTGATAAAGTGACTGCACAGCTTAAGGCTCAGGCAGATAAGGAGCGGAAAGTTTCGGAAAAAGAATTAAATCGAGCGCAAGAAATGGCCGGAAAGCTTGATGGGGAAGAGCTTGTAATTCATGTAAGAGTGAACGAGGATAAAGGGTTGTATGCTAGTGTGAAGCAACAACATATTGTGCAAGCACTAAAAAAGCTCGGCCACAATATAACTGCTAATCAAATAAAGCTTGACTCGCCAATAAAAGAGCTTGGCACAAAAGAGGTTACAATCGGATTTGGACATGGTCTTGAGGCAGACATAATAGTAATTATAGAAGAAGCTCCCTAATCTAAGGGAGTTTTCTCTTTATAAAAGGTGTGCTATACTAGCCGCGGTTAATTTATGATTATGGCGAAGAAAACTGATCCAAAATTTGTATTTATAGTAGGCGGCGTTATGTCGTCAGTGGGGAAGGGGATTACGGCTGCGAGTCTTGGTCGTATTTTGCAGTCTAAAGGATATAGTGTTACCGCAGTTAAAGCTGATCCATATGTAAACCTCGATGCTGGAACAATGAATCCAACAGAGCATGGAGAGGTTTTTGTAACTGATGATGGCGATGAGACTGACCAGGACATGGGGAATTATGAGCGTTTTCTGGGAACGGATTTGAACTCTGAGAATTACATGACAACTGGTCGTGTCTATGAAACTGTTATTCATCGCGAAAGGAATTTGGAATACAAGGGGAAGTGTGTGCAAGTTGTGCCTCACATTCCAGAGGAGATTATTAGACGTATTAAGAATGCAGCAAGAATTAACAAGGCAGAAGTCACAATTGTTGAGATTGGAGGAACAGTGGGGGAGTATGAAAATATTTTGTTCTTAGAAGCTGCGCGTGAGATGAAGCTGAAGAACCCAGATGATGTTGCTGTTATGTTGGTAAGTTATTTGCCAATTCCAGGGACTGTTGGGGAAATGAAAACCAAGCCAACGCAACATGCAAGTCGTGCACTTAATTCAACTGGTTTGCAAGCAGATTTTGTTGTATGTCGTAGTGAACGTCCAATTGATAAACCGCGCCGTCAGAAGATCAGCGCATTTTGTAGTGTGCCGCCAAGTCATGCAATTAGCGCGCCGGACGTGGATAGTATTTACGAGATTCCAATGTTATTTGAAAAGCAGAAAGTAGGTGAGTTGTTACTTGGTGTGTTAGGTTTGAAAACAAAAAAGAACGATCTTAGCGAATGGAAGCGCTTTACGTCAAAAATTACAAAGGCAAAGTCAGGGAGTAAGAAGCTTAAGATTGCAGTTGTAGGTAAATATTTTGGAACTGGAGAATACACACTTGCTGATTCATATGTTTCGGTAATTGAGGCAATCAAGCATGCTTGTTGGCATCAGGGTTATCGTCCAGAGCTAACATGGGTAGATTCAGAGCAGTATGAAGAGTCGCCAAAGAAGGTTCGTGAGTTGCGCCGTTACGACGGAATTATTGTTCCTGGCGGATTTGGAACGCGTGGTATTGAGGGAATTATCATGGCAATTAAAGAGGCTCGTGAGCGGGATATTCCGTATTTCGGGTTGTGTTATGGTATGCAGCTCGCGTGTATTGAGACTGCACGAAATGTTGCTGGACTCAAAAATGCTAACACTGTTGAGGTAAATAAGAAGGCTGCTGACCAAATCATTATTGTAAATCCAAACCAACAGGAGAACATTACAAAGAATCGATACGGCGGAACAATGCGGTTGGGTGCTTATGATTGTAATTTGGTGAAGGGAACTAAGGCGCAGGAGGCTTATGGTAAGAATAAGATCTCAGAACGCCATCGTCACCGCTATGAGTTTAATAATAAATACAAGAAGCGTTTGGAAAAAGCGGGGATTACGTTTTCAGGAATTAACAAAAAGCAGGACTTAGTAGAAATTATTGAACGTGATGATCATCCATGGTTTGTTGGTGTACAGTTTCACCCAGAATTTAAATCCCGTCCACTTGATCCGCATCCGTTGTTCTTCGATTTTGCTAAAGCGTGTATAAAAAATTCAAAGTAAACAAAAAACCCGCTCCGAGCGGGTTTTTTGCTATAGATTCTTTATTCTACTTGATCATCTGGGTGTGGCCCAACATAATCTCCACCCCAGTCGTACTCTTCACCTGAATATGGATCATTTGCTGGGTCATAATTTGGGTCCCATTCTGCTCCTTCTGGAGGTGGGAAGTGGTCTGGATTTTTGTCGTCATAATCACGACGACGATCTTCTTCGTCACCTTCGTAGGGCCAGTAGTCCGGACGAATACCAGCGTCAACATCAGCATGCCATTTCTCACAATCAGCATCACATGGCATATCTAGGATGTCCCAGATTGGATCATCAGGACCGGGGCAGTCTTTTTCGCCGATACAGTCAACCTCTCCATCGCCGTCTTTATCATAGCGCTCCATTAATTCGCGCGCTGCAGCTACATTCTCGTTGTCTTCACCGTAGAAGTATGGTCCATTTGTATCAAAGTCCCAATCATCAGGGTAAATAAGACCATCTTCGTTGTGGTAGTCATATCGACCACGATCAAACTCATCTGATTCAAATTCGCTGCGGTCGTGCTCTACCCATCTTCCGTCTTCATAACATTCAACACGGTTATCGTTTTCGTATAACCCGTGGCATTCTCCCTCAGATGCCCAAGGATCTACGAATTCGTCACCGTACTCATGATTAGGATCATCATGTCCATATTCATTGTTGTTTCCAATCCATGGACCATCGTACTGCATTTGTTCAAAATCTCCACCTGAGAAATAATCTTCAACTTCTCGAAACAATTCCTGTGGATCTGTGAACTCACCAGATGCTTCAATTTCGTCCATTATAGCAAGTACATTTGCTACGCCTTCTGGAGTATCAATGCTCTGTGATTCTACACGAGCAATAGCTGCATTAATTTGTGCAAGCTCACGCTCCATATCTGCAATGAATTCGCGTGTTCCAGCATCATCTATTTGTTTGGCAAAGTTGAGTGCTTCAGTAAGCATGCGTACATGTTCTTTAGCACCAGAAATTTCTTCAGCCAATTCAGTTTGGATACTGTGGTGAAGTTGTACATTTTCCTGGTCATTTGCAAATACGTCGTGCATTAGATCTAGTGCATCGTGGTCATTGCGAGCCTGACGCATTGTATCGTCAATCAATCCAAGCATATATGGTCGCATATCCTCAGGAACAGCAAGCATTGCGCGGATATATTCATCTTCACGTTCATCAGCAGTCAATGCATAACGAATAGCAGCTTCAGGATCTTCATCTTTTAGACGGCGACCATAATCTTCAGCAGCATTTACTGATTCAAACATGTAATCTCGCGTACGCTGTGCAAGTTCTTCGTTAAGTTCTCCAGAACTAGCAAGTTCATTCAACTCATCTGTGCGACGCTGTGCATAACGAAGTTCAAGTTCAGCGCGATCATCAATATCTGGTTCAATGAAAACGCGAGTGTTTTCTGATGCAATCTTAACCGGATAAAGTGTTTGTCCAGGAAGTGCATCTTGGGCTGCATATGTCACACCTCCTCCGACAGAGAACAATGCAACAAGCCCAATAAGTACTATAGGCATAGGTTTGCGAATTAATAGTAAGAAGTGTGACCAATTGGTCGGCTGAGATGGTGCTGCTGCCACTTTGTTTGCAACCATAAAATCAGCAATGTTCTTTCGAACTGCTTTTTTGTTTTCAAACTGTGTTTGATTTTTTAAATTAATAAAGTTTTTCATACTTTTTTCTTTAGCGCTGCTATGGCGCGATGAAGCTTAACACGAACGTTGTTAGGTTTGGATTCAAGAAGTGTGGCGATTTCTTGAATTTCCATTTCTTCCATAAACCGCAGTTGCAATATTTCATTGTACTGCGCCGGCAAATCCAGCATTAAAGTGCGGATGTGTTCAACTGAT
>CAZKMQ010000013.1:0-18384 GCA_964554065.1 uncultured Gammaproteobacteria bacterium
GCTAAGTCTGCAGCTGGTTCGTTTGCTTTGACACCGCCGACAACATTGATATGAATGTCGTATTGAGCAAGTGGGAGTCCGACGCGAGATGTGAGTACAGCAATTAGTACTTGCAATCGATTCATGTCAAAACCACTGGCTCGGCGTTGGGGATAGCCATAAGTAGTGCGAGTGGTGAGCGCTTGTATCTCAACAAGTAGTGGCTGCTTTCCATCCATAAGTAATGTAACAATTGAGCCAGGTACAATCACACGGTCATGAGTAAGAAATGCAGTTGCTGGGTTTTGAGTTGGGTGTAAGCCACGTTCGCTCATAGTAAATATACCAATCTCATCTGTTGAACCGAACCGATTCTTGGTAGTACGCAAAATACGCATCTGAGAATTATTATCTCCTTCAAGATATAAAACACAATCGACCAAGTGCTCAAGCGTCTTTGGTCCAGCAACAGATCCATCTTTGGTAACATGGCCAATGAGTAGAATTGCAGTTCCAGATCGCTTAGCTACTTCTAAGATTTTTGCTGTACATGCACGTATTTGTGATACAGTTCCCATCCCACCATCGATCTCACTTGAGCCAATTGTTTGGATTGAGTCGATAATAGCAAAGCAGGGTTTTTCTTTATTCAGTGTAGCCAAAATGGTTTCACAATGCGTCTCATGCAAAAGTAACATGTCTGTAACTCCAAGACGTTCGGCACGTACTTTTATTTGCGTCTCAGATTCTTCACCAGAAATATATAATGTTCCAGAAATAGCTTGGGCAATGTGCAAGGCAAGTGTGGACTTTCCAACACCAGGATCACCGCCAATGAGTGTTAAAGACCCTGGAATAAATCCACCACCAAGTACTTGATCTATTTCATTAGCACCAGTGCTTATTCTCTTTTTGTTGGCATCGAGTGTAATTGTGTTAAGTGACTTTGGTGATTTTGCTGGAACAGTATTCTGCTTTGTAAATGAAGCCGTAGAAGCAGGTGCTTGTGCACTAATTGTGCCCCATTTCCCACATTGTTCACACCGACCAATCCATTTGGGGAATTGTGCATCACAATTGCTGCAAACATGTAGTACAGTTATTTTTGCCATAAGTTAAAATTATCCAGCCGCAGTAGTGCTGATTTGATTACCTTACCACGGCTTATGTCACTGCACCAAATCCATTATGTAGAGTTTGAGATCACTAAGATTTGAGAAGATAAGTTGGGAGTTGTTATTTGCTAGCATGATACCATTTGTTGAGAATTGTTTCACATCAAGAAAGCCAACAATTTTGACAGTATTTTCTGTAAAGTTATATTTTTTTATTGGACGTTTATTTATATATTCTATGTCATAGTCAACGCAGAACATACTTTTTTCATCAGTTCCCCATGCGCAATCGTGACTTTCAAATAAAAAAGGTAGCTCGATTTGTTCTTGTGTATTTGTATCATAGAGAATGAAGTTTCTGTTCTCATCAAACCTGTATGGTCGATACAATAATAAATTTCGGGACGGGGAGTAACCGAACTCCTCAATTAAATCTTCAGTGTAATCTGTTTCCTCTTTGCTTTCGATATTAACTTCTCGGTATGAAGAGCCAATTCCTTGGTTGTCAAAAGCGTAAACAATGCTTTTTGAGTTATGAGCAAATGTTGCATCAAGTACTTCGTCACCGTCTTCTCCAAGTAGGGTAAGAAGTTCTTCCGATTTTTTAGTTGTTGTATCAAAAAGAAAGATTTTTGAATCAAATGCTTCCTCATCAAGATATATAGAGTACATAAAGTATCTGCCATCTGGTGACCAGTCATTGCCTGTTGGGTTCTGTGCCAGAAGCAAGGAACCGTTGTTTTCTTTGTCGTAGTAGTATAAATTATTTTGTATGTCAGTATATGTAAGATGATCTAGTTGTGGAGAAAAGAAATATCCGGTTACAGTTTCAGGATCCAAATCTGCAGTTATTTTGGATTTTTCATTGGTTTTGGTTTCAAATTTTACAAAGTGTTTTTCCGCTTCATCGTAATAGGTAATTAAATTTTGTGCGTCATTAAAGTTAACAAAATTAACCTCAGTTTCAGTAAGTAGTACAGGGATTGCGTCTTCAATTGGCTTTACAAAAAAAACTAGCGTAGCAAATCCAATGCTAAACAATGCAAAAATTATTACTATGACAATACTTGTCTTGCCAAACCAATTATGGTTGGTAGTCTGCATATGTATCGTAACCGTATGGGTATCGTTTGCCAGGTTTTTTACCTTTCCACTTGTTCTTTGCAACACATTGATTGCCAACACAGCTTGTGCAATATCCTGGTGCTAAGTTAAGAAGTGCTTCCTTTTCTCTTTTTAACATTGTTGCGCTTGATCCAAGCTTATCAATGATGACTTCCCATCGCCCTTTGGATTTGAGGCTGACATTTTTTTTGTTCATGGCAGTAGTTGCTTTACTTGCGTATTCATTTCGTTCAATAAGGCTAAGAGTGTTGTGCCAAATTTTGTAGCAAATATTATTTGTAACATTGCCTGATTTCAAATCTTTAACAAGCTGACCTCTAGCCCATAGCCATTCTTTCGGTGTGTGACGTGGAATAGGTGAGCATGCTGCGCATTTGTCAGTTCCGTAAGAATCCCAGATTTTTTGTGGACACCCGCATGCTGTTCGTATTTTAGCATTTGGTCTTCCTGTTCCTGAATCAACAGAATAGCCATCACCATAATACATTCCTACATGGCCGTTTTTAATGAAAACAACATCCCCAGGACTTATGTGCGCTTGGTCATCACCGGTTCTAAGGATGTACATTGGCCTACCATCAGGATGCTTCATAAGCGGCATAAGCTTTTTCATTGTTTTTACTAAACCAGCACCCTTGAGATCCGCAGGATTACATCCGCTTTGAATGAGCCATCGCTTTACGGTTGGAGCGCAATGACACGGACCTTGGCAAACTGGCTGAGCCAAGAATTTGTTTGCAATTGAGATAAGTGTTGCTGGGTCGCCGCATTTGTCATAGAATTTTTTTTGTGCAAGATTACCAGCGGCTGGTGGAACTCCCTGAAGTGCTGCCCCTGCTCCTGCAGGTAAATTAGCATTATCAATTGCTTGTTGAGATACAGGCTGTCCTGTGTATTCAGCCTTGGCTAGTGCGTCTGCTAATTCGGCATATTCCTCCGGCAAATCATCGTCAAATTCATATCCTTCAGGCAAGATTTCTGCAATTTCAAGTGCATCAGGATCAATAAGACGTTCGTCAATAAGAGCAAGAAGTGTAAAAGATCCAATAGCTATAAGTAGTCCAAGCACTGTTCCGCTTATCATTTTCTTTGCCTCCCCAATCTTAGCTGCATCTCCTGCTGCTGTTACCCATCGCACACCAGCAAATGCAAGAATTAAAACACTCATTAGTGCTAAGAATCCTATAGCGAAGTTAAACACGCCTGAGAAATATTCATTCACAAAATTTACCACCAATTTACCTTTCTCCCTCTCGGTAGGAGTGAATTCAAGACCGGGTATATCTACGTTAAGATTCGGTGTAACTGGATTTGCTGGAGCACTTGGTTGCGGTGGTCCAGTACTTCCAACATTTGTTGCAGTGCCTGCTTCAGCAGGGTTAATTGGTGTGCCTGCATCTTTTTCAAAAGGTCCGCAGATTGCTTCAGACTTCTTTGGTTGGTCGTTTTCACAAATGCCTTGGGTTGTTGTGCTGTTATGGGAGGAGCAGTCTTCGTCTGTTTTACAACCTACATCAGGTATTTTTGCAGACTTGTCACAAATTTCGGAAAGCTCTGATTTGTCTGGACCTAGTGTAAGTTTTATAACATTACATTCTGTGAACTTTGTACAAGTTTTGCTTGTGGAAGCAAAACCAAGACAGCGTTGTTTGTCGCTACATCCTTTGTCACCAAGCGCGTTTGGTGTGCACGCTATGTTAGTTAGTGCTGATTTTTTTACACAATATCCTTCATCAAGATCAAATAAGCTGCTTAGCTTAGCTGTAGGGAGCATGCAGTATTCATCGTTTTTGCATTCACTTTTTTGCGTGCATCCGGCAAAGGTGATTTGTGGAACAAAAACAAAAACCACAATAATAATGGGAAGTATTGCTCGTAGTTTTTTCAAAAAGTGAATCATGGTGTTAAATTGGTTTCACTGCTTGCTTTACCCAAAGGTTACCTGCAGCACCACTTGGACCCATACATTCGGTGTATGTTTTGTCTAATCCACCGGCTTTTTTGCAGCCTTTGTATTTAGTATGTGCTTTAGATTTTGTTCCCCATTTTTGAATACAACAACCATTACCATTTGGGTACTTATTACCCAGTCCTTTAAAGCAGGAGCTATTATAGTATTGAAAGTGCATTGCATCGCGCCCAGCTGTAGCACCTAGCCATGAAAATCCGTTAGAGCGAAGTGAATCTACTACTTCTTTAGGAATATTCGTAAATAGCGGGCGTTGTTTTTTTTCAAAATCCGGATTAAACCCAGGATACAGGTCAATGGCTATTCCTAATGAGTGCAAATCTCCACGAATTGTGCTTTCGTGGTTTCCGTAAAGATTTTTTAAGATTCGTGATTGAAGTCGTGCAGCATTTTTTCCACTTGGGCTCGTTACCACCCATGTTGGGTTGGTTTTGGTTTTACAAATCTCATGGATTGAAGTCATTGGTGTTTTGTAATTCACAAATGCACCTCCAGTTGGCTTGGCATGATCTCCTTTTTTATAGCTAAGCTTGAATTTTTCAACCCAGTGCTTCACAATTGGTGAGGTCATTGCATCGATTTGTGCTGAAGCTTTTTCAAACGGTCCTTTTACTTTATTGTTTACTCTAATTTTTTTAGTTAAAAATGTTGAATTAGAAAAATACTTTGTCTCAAATGCTTTGCTAACACCAATCTCTGGAACATATTCTTTAAGCAAACATTGCCCAATGCTCTTATCTCCAAACTTTTCTATGTCAAACTTAGGAAAGTTTTTAATATTAATAATAGTACATTTTCCATCTGTTTCTGCGTCAACAAGTTCTCCAGTAAACGTGCCTTTAGGTGCAGTATTTTTCGCGCCATTTGTGCTTGCAGCAGAAGTATCGCTTACAGCAGTAGTGCCTGGAGGGGTTTCAGGGCTGTATTTTAAATCGTATACAAGCTCATAATCGTCTTTTCCAACAGCGCTAATACTTGTATTAAGTCCGCTAAAGTCCAGAAGGCCAGGATTAATAAGATACAAAATTGTGTAGCTTCCAAGTCCGATCATTAATCCGATAAGTGCTTGCACGCCACTTTCTTTAGCTTCTTGTATCTTTGATGCATTTCCGCCGGCAGTTACGTATTTTGATCCTGCAAATACAAGCATTATTGTTGCAAACAAAGCAATAAATCCTAGCGCGAAGTTATACAGAGCTGCAAAGTATGTGGCTGCGATAGTGTTAGTAACTTTTCCGGTTTCTGAGTTAACAATAATGTTGCCATCAAGATTATATCCTGGAAATGGAAAATTAAGATTCGGCGTAATTTTAATTTCATTTTCTTCAGCAAAAACTGTGTGTGGTGTTGCAAAACTAACAAAAATCACACAAATAAGTATAAAAAATTGTACCCATCCTTTAGTCTTCATGCTACAAGCTTTCAATTATAGAAATTAATTCGTTTAATGTTTTTGTTTCACTAATAAATATATCGTTTATAAAGTAGCGTGGTGTGCCGAATATTTTGCGCTCAAGTGCTTCTTCAGTACTTTGTTTTACTATTTCTCCGGGTCTGCTGCTACGCATGCAGGCATCAAATAAGCTTTTTTCAAGCCCAACTTCAGAAGCAAGTGATGAGAAATTTGTACTTATGATTGTAGCGCCATTAGCAAATACTGCTGGTGCGTACTCCCAGAACATGTCTTGCTCATTGGCACACTGAGCTGCAATGTGAGCAGTTCCAAACTCTGAAATAACATCCCTGTGAAATGGTGCATCTTTCCAAACAAACAACCCGGTCGGATAGCGCTTGCTAAGTTCTTGCATAATTTGAAGCGATGTGCCACATGCACTACAGCCGAAATCAAAATAACCAATGAATGTGAATGTTGGATTTGATGGTCCAAGAGATGGATCAGTGGTCCGCACTGGTGGTGCAGTGGTAACAGCAGCAATCTGTTCAGGCTTATCAGGAGGTGAAAAATTATCTAATGCTAACCAGAAAATACCACTGACTAGGAGCAAAAGTGTGACGGCGCCAATGAAAAATGTGCGCGATTGCATATTATTTCAAAAACATTTGTTGAAGCGAACCAGTTTCCTTGTCTGTAAAGTAAAGAACCGATTCGTCTTCCGATACTTGCATCTGCGCAATAGTAAAGTCAAACTCTGGTTGAGCGATAAGTGTGGTTGCTCCAGTTTCCAAATTAACTTTGTAAATAGAATCATCAGTGTCATTTGCAAGTGAAGGTTGAAAGCCTATGCCGTAGGGGAGTGTGTTAGGATCTGGTACTGCGCAATAAATTGTGGTATTGGTTCCGTACGTGCACTTGTCTGCCCAAGTTGTAATTCCAAGTGGTGTGCGCGATTCGCCAATTGATCCAGGGTCAGATCTTACAATCCACAGTTCAGGCTTTAGGTCGTTCTCTGCGCGAAATGTGCTGTATAGAAGCGTGTCTCCTTCAGGTGACCAATTTGGATTGAATCCTAAGCCTTCTATTTCAAGTGATGGAAAGTTCTCATTGTTCTTTCCAACGAGAATTACCTCCTCTTTGCCAAGTCCTTGCTTAGCTCCAGTATGTGCAAAAGCAACAATCTGGTCATTCGGTGACCAAGAAACATTAACTTTGTGAGCATTTTCTCCTAAGAACTCAACTGTCTTTCCTCCAGAGCCGTCTGGGTTAGATGTTACAAGAAATCGATTCTCAGAAGAAATACCAAGTGTTTTAGCTGCAATACGTCCGTCGTCTGGTGCAAAATCAAATTCAGTCCAGTGCGAAGGTAGTGTGCGCTGTTCTTGGGTTTTGAAGTCATACCAAACATTCGCACCATCAGGAAATTCGACAATTGCACTGTCAGAACCATTAGCCCAAGCAACGTCTTGTGCAGATGGCAGTGGAGTAGAGTTAAGTGGTACTACAGTTCCGTCTGGTAGTATTCGTGTGAAAATTCCTGTTTCAATATCATAAAATTGAATACCGCCTGAGGAGTTCTGCAATTGAATATCTGTGGCATCAGAAGATCGGAGTTCTTTAGTTCTTGTTATGCCGCCACGAGCTACTGTTGATACAACATCGTCAGAAAATGGAATACTAAATACGTCGCCTTCTCCAGTATCATAATATACTACGTCGCGCTCACCTTCGGCAGTTCCAAGTCCAGCACCAATTTCTGGACCGTCCTTAACAGGTGTCACAATGTCTGGATCATCGCTTTTGAAAAACACGAACCAAATAGCAACCGCAATTCCAATAGTTACGGTTACTAAGCCTATGATGGCTAAGATTTTATTTCGTTCCATATGCTATATGCTATTCACACAAAATAGTTTTGCCGTCATGGCGCAGTGTTGCTGTGGAAACTGTTCCATCAAGAATACGCTGCGTAATAAGAGGCAGTACCTGTGAATCTATTATAGTATACACTGTTCTACCCATTTGTGGCGAGTGGATAGCGCTGCGTGCGATCCACTCGATTAGTGAATCCTCAATGTGTACAGTAATGCCGTGCGATTTAATTTTTTCAGTATAGGCTGAAATAGCGCGACGTGTTATGGCTGCAAGGTCAGTCTTGGTCAGTGGATTAAACACAATACAGTGGTCAATTCGGTTTAGAATTTCGCTACGCAAAACATCTTCAAGTGCTTTACGAACTGCAGATTTTGGTGTTGTTGTATTGGTGAATCCGATTCCACCGCCACTTAATCGATCAGCACCAGCGGTTGTGGTTAAGATTATAATAGTGTGTGATAGGTCAATAGACTTGCCTGTTGCATCTGTGAGCTTACCTGTATCTAGCATTTGCAGGAATAAATTGTGCACATCAGGGTGGGCCTTATCAATTTCATCAAAAAGCAGAACGCTAAATGGTTGGCGCTTAATACGATCAGTAAGTGATGTTTGTTCTCGATATCCAACATATCCAGCAGGTGATCCAATTAGCTTAGACACAGAATACGATTCTTTATATTCAGACATGTCGATAGTAATGCAGTTGTCTGCGCTGCCATATACTGCTTGCGCTATGTGCTTTGCTGTGTGTGTTTTTCCGCTGCCACTTGGACCAACAAATACAAATGAAGCCATCGGACGTGTGGTTGTGTGCAGGCCGAGCATGCCTTTTTGTATTGTGGTGATAATATGCGCGCGCGCAGCAGCTTGACCAACAATATGCTCATTCAGATGAGCTGCGATTGCTGGGATTTGTTCTGTTCGATCTTGCTGCATAGCAGCTACTGAAGTTCCTGTGCGACGACTTATTACCTTTGCAATGTCTGTAGCGGTGATTGTAGATTGTGATTTGGTTATTCGTGGTTTTTTCTTTGTGATTTTGGCAAGAGCAGCTCGCATCTTTGCTTCTTTTTCTTTAAGTGACAGCGCTTGCTCAAAGTCTTCACTTGCAACAGCATTTGCCTTATTCTGGACTACAAGGGCAAGTTCTTGTTCAAGCGCTGTGCGTTTTTTGTATTGCGGATCAGCCGGGGCAAGTGATGCAGCTGCAGCAGCAGCTTCGTCAACTAAGTCAATTGCTTTGTCTGGAAAGAAAAGAGATGGAAAGTGCCTATGAGCGCCATCGATTGCCGCTTTGAGTGCTTCATCAGTAATAGACACATTGTGGTATTGTTCGTAGCTATCACGTATTCCTTCTAGGATGTTCAATGTTTTATCAGCAGTTGGTTCGCTGATTTGGATTTTGCCAAAGCGTCTGTCAAGAGCCGGGTCATGCTCAATGTGCTTTTTGTATTCCTCGTGAGTTGTAGCACCGATACAGCGCATTTCACCGCGCGACAATGCAGGTTTAATCAAGTTCGCAGCATCCATGCTGCCAGATGTGGCTCCAGCACCAACAATTGTGTGCACTTCATCAATAAATACAATTAGGCTTGGATTAGACTTGATTTCTTGCATTATGGCTTTGAATCTGGATTCGAATTCTCCTCGGTAGACAGTGCCAGCGATCAGTAGTCCAAGATCAAGCCCAAGTATGCGCTTGCCTTGCAGTACTGCTGGTACTTTGCCTTGCATAATTCGTTGGGCCAATCCTTCAACAATTGCTGTTTTTCCAACTCCTGGATCCCCAATAAGCAATGGGTTGTTCTTAGTTTTGCGACAAAGAATATGTATTAATCGTTCGATTTCTTCATGGCGCCCGATGATTGGATCAATTGATTCTTGAGTTTTTTCAGATGTTAAGTCTCGTGCGTATTGTGCAAGCGTTGCACCTTTTGTTGGTGTTGCAGATGGAGCATGCGTATGCGGCATGGCATGTGGTGTATCTGTAGTCATTGCAACTGCGTCTTGAAAATCCTGGAACTTGCTAATACTTTTCAAAATTACACGCACATACGCAGCTAATTCCTTGTGGTCTATTTTTGTTGATTCAACTGCACGAATTACCGATCGGTCTTTTTGTTCAAGCAGCGCGAGTAGTAAGTGTTCAGTTCCAATAAGCACGTGACTATGCTTTGCACCTATTAGCACAGCTTTTTCAATGCATTGCGCAGAAGGCTTTGCAAACTGTGCAACAGGCTTAAGATTCTTGTGCTTTGCGTGGCGCAAAATAAAAGTGAGTAGTGATTTTTTGTTGCAGCCATACTTATAAAGTAGTTCTCCGGCAATACTTCCACGTTCGTTTAACAATCCAAGGAGTAGATGCTCAGGGTAAACAATAGAATATCCTTGGCGCGTTGCCATTGTTATTGCATTTTTTAGCGCACCTTTTAGGTGCTCTGTCATTCGTTCGGTAATATCCATAGGAATTAGGTCATGCCACGTAGTTTGGCAATGCGCTCGTTTATAGGTGGGTGTGTATCAAACAAGCTTGTTTTGCTTTTTGTCTTTTTACGAAACGGAGATTCTAAGTACAAATGAGCAGTTGCGTGGTTTGCGCGTTCCATTGGTTCGTTGTAATCACGAATTTTCTCAAGTGCACGTGCAAGTCCTTCGGGATAACGAGTTAATAATGATCCTGAAGCATCAGCTAAATATTCACGTCGGCGCGAAACAGCGAGTTGTATTAATTTGGCAATAATAGGGGACAAAATTATCAGAACTAGTCCAATAATCATAAAAATCGCATTACCACCACCCTTTTTGCCGCCACGACTGCGCCCACCTCCAAAGATCATGCCTCGGACAAAAATATCTGCAACAAGTGATATAACACCAACCAGTACAATAACAATTGTCATAACACGGATGTCGTAATTTTTAACATGGGACAGCTCGTGTGCTAAGACTCCTTCAAGTTCTTCGTTTTCTAGTTTTTCAATGGCGCCAGTGGTTACTGCAATAGATGAGTGTTCAGGGTCGCGGCCAGTGGCAAATGCATTAATAGCTGGGTCGTGGATAATGTACAACTTGGGAATGGTTTTTATTCCTGCAGTGATGCATAAGTTCTCAACCATTCGATGTACATACGCATTGTCAGATCGGGAAATCGGCTTTGCACCAGATGAAGCAAGCGCTACTTTATCGCCTTTGAAATATCCGAACAAGGACATTACGATCGATATGATCGCTGCAATAATTAGAATTCCGATAGGGTCTTCACCGGTTGCTAAGCTAAATCCTAATCCAACACCCAGAATAACCACCACAAAAATGGAGATAAGAAAAATCGTTTTCCTTTTGTTGGCAGTTATTTCGTTGTACATGTTGCGAGGGTTAGAACTTTACCTTCACATTGTCGCGCTCTTTGGCATCTGAAACTTCAAAGAACTCACGAATTTTGAATCCAAACATTCCAGCGATCATATTACTTGGGAATGTTTCGATCTTAATGTTAAAGTCACGCACATTACCGTTGTAAAATCGGCGTGACGCTTGGATTTTGTTCTCTGTGTCTGAAAGCTCGTCTTGTAATTGCAGAAAGTTCTGGTTGGCTTTCAAATCTGGATAGTTTTCTGAAAGTGCGAATATGGTTTTTAATGCGCCGCTCAACATGTTCTCTGCTTTAGCCTTTTGTTCCAAAGTCGCATCTTTAGAATCATGGGTGTTCATTGCTGCGGTGCGTGCTTCTGTTACTTTCATTAGTGTTTCGCTTTCATGTTTGGTTGCGCCTTTAACCGCTTCAATCAAATTGGGGATAAGGTCATATCGACGTTTGAGTTGTACATCAATATCTGACCAAGCTTCGTTAACTCGGTTTTTTAATCGGACGAGGCTGTTGAAAGCGCCAATAATCCATAATAGAATTATTACTCCCACGCCGACTAGTATCCAGAGTGTTGTTGTCATAAGGGTTGATTTATGGCTTAAAATGCCGTATTGTACTGTGTAGTATACGTTGTAATTTACACTATTGTCAATGCAAATGAGTTTTCCAGATCACATGTACAAAGCTTATGATATTCGCGGGATTTATCCTGAAGAATTAGACGAAAAACGCGCTTATGCCACAGCGCGCTGGTTCGCGGATATGCGTTTTCGTGAAACCGGCAAAAAAGAAGGTTTGGTTTTGGTTGTTGGTCAGGATATGCGTTTGAGTTCACCAATGATTGCTGAAGCAGTGATTCGTGGTTTGACAGAACAGGGTGCGCATGTGGTTGATGTTGGTTTGGTAAGTTCACCGACGTTTTATGTGGCAGTAGCTGATGGCGGTTTTGATGGAGGAGTTATGATTACAGCGTCACACAATCCAGCAGAATATTCTGGGATTAAATTGGTGCGTGATGGTGCTGAGCCGCTTAGTGGTGATAATGGTATTTATTCATTGCGTGATATGGTAAAAAGTGGCCGATTGCCAGAAGATCCTCAGTCGATTGGTGAAGTTCGACAAGAAGATGGATGGGCGCAGCGTGCAGTTGCAAATGCGTTTACATATATGGGCGAACAAGAATACCCTAAGCTGAAAGTAGTTATTGATACTGCTAATAGCATGGGTGCTCCAGATATGGATGCTTTGTTTTCTGAATTAGGTTGTGAAGTATTGCGAATGAACTGGGAGCTTGATGGAACATTTCCAGCGCATGAGGCTGATCCTTATAAACCAGAGAATTGTGCTGATCTTATGGAAAAAGTGAAAGCTGTTGGCGCGGATATTGGAATTGCACTTGATGGTGATGGGGATCGTGTGTTTTTTGTGACTGAGCTTGGGGAAATCATGGCACCAGTTGCGCTGAAGTCACTTTTGGCAAAGCTCACACTCGATCGTTTTCCAAAGTCCAAAATACTTTATGATGTTAGGCCTGGGCGAAAAACGGTTGATGTGGTGAAAGAAAATGGAGGTGAGGCTATTCAAGTTCGTGTTGGTCATTCGTATTTTAAGGAAAAGATGCTTGAAACTGACGCGAAGTTCGGTGGGGAGAATTCCGGACACTTTTTCTTAAATTTTGATTATGGTGCATTTGAGTCAACAGTGACAATAGTGCTTATGGTTTTGGCGGAAATAGCGCGTTCAGGGAAAAAACTTTCTGAAATTGAGCATTCATACATTAAATACGCACATTCTGGCGAGCAAAATTTTGTGGTAAAAGACACTAACAAGTCTATTGCAGCAATTAGAAATCATTTTGATGCAAAGCCAAATACGTTAGATGGTGTGAGCTTTGATTTGGGTAAGGTTTGGTTTAATGTTCGCGCTTCAAACACTGAACCAAAATTGCGTGTTAATGTAGAGGGAGAAAATGCCGAGATTGTAAACAAAACTTTGGAAGAAATTAAATCAGTGATAGCTTAATATGCAGTTTGAAAATATTTTTGAAGGAATAACAATCACACTGATGGGACTTGGGCAGTTTGAAAATGGCAGTGGAATAAGTGCGGCATTATTTCTTGCGCCACTTTGTAAGAAGCTCATTATTACAGATATTTCTTCTGCGGCGCAGCTAGCTGCGCCGCTAAAAAAACTTGAAAAGTTCGACAATATCGAACTTCATCTTGACGGCCATCGCGACGAAGATTTTATTAACACAGACTGGGTTATCCGCAATCCAGATGTTCCAGCGTCTAGTCCGTTTTTGAAAACAGCACGTGAAAATAATATTCCAGTGGATAATGACGTGACTTTGTTTTTGAAATTGTTTGGCACAAAAAATGTTATTGGTGTGACCGGAACGCGCGGCAAAACCACGACCACGTATTTAATTCATGCCATGCTAAAGCAGGAATTTCCAAACGCGCAAATTGGTGGAAATGTTGGAGTGTCTCCGCTAACTTTTTTAAACGAAATTAACAAAGACGATCCGGTTGTATTAGAGCTGTCCAGTTTTATGCTGCATGATTTGCAACAAGCGCCGCACATTGTGTTGTGGACAACCTTGTATGAAGACCATTTGAACAAGTATGAAAGTGCGAAGCATTATTTAGCAGACAAACAGAATTTGCTGAAAAAACAAACCAAAGATGACATTGCAATTTTAAACAACGAGGATGTGGTTGTGCGCGATCAAAAACGGCATGTGAAAGGAAAGCTCAAGATTTTTTCCACAAAACACAAGGTGCAGTTTGCGAAATTTACTGATGTGTCTAAGTTAAAAGGCGAGCATAATGTAAGCAATCTTGCAGCAGCAGTACTTGCAGCTCAGGAATTTGGGGTTTCAGACGAAAATATTGTTGAGGCGATAAAAGGGTTTAGCGGCGTGCCATATCGTTTGGAGCATGTCCGCAATCTCAATGGTGTGGATTGGTACAATGATTCAACTGCCACATCGCCTGAAGCAACCATGGTCGCGTTAAACACTTTTGAAAAAGGAAAAATCATTTTGATAACTGGTGGAAATACAAAAGGATCAAGTCTAACCGAATTGGGTAAACTGATGCAAGATCGCGCGCGCGAAATAATTCTCATGCCAGGAAATGCTAATGCAGATTTACCAAATGGGCGTGATGTGGAAACACTTGAGCAAGCAGTACAAACCGCCACACAACTCGCAAAACCAGAAGATGTGGTTTTGTTTTCTCCAGGACTGACTTGGCTTCCGAGCATTAATGAGTTCGCGCGTGGTGATAAATTTGTAACATTAGTAAAAAAGCTTGACATAAATTGAAGAAAATGGTAGTGTATCTTCTTGGTTGTTGCTAATAGCGGGTCTGTTCAGAATATACTATTTTTCTAGCACAACCATTCAATAATCGGTGTTTGGAAATAAAGATGGGCTGAATATACGCAATAGATATTCCAAACACTTTTCTTCACATCAGCACACTCGGGAATATTTACGTAGTTTAATACATCTACAATTCCCAAGTGTGTTTTTTTATTCAAAATCTTGCCCCCAACAACCATTTCGCGGTACAATACAGACCACGATATGGTGACCACTGTTTTGATATTTATTGCAATTTTAGCGGTGCTCGTTCTCACGCATGAGTTCGGGCATTTTATAGTTGCAAAGAAGTTCGGGTGTCGTGTGGATGAGTTCGGTTTTGGTTTTCCGCCAAAGCTTTTTGGTTGGAAAAAAGGTGACACCGAGTACACTTTTAATTTGTTGCCGCTTGGCGGATTTGTGAAGATTAAGGGAGAAAATGGTGATGATGAAGCTGATCCAGATAGCTTTGGTAGTAAATCAGCTATGCGGCGGATAGCAATTCTTGCTGCTGGTGTTGCAATGAATATTCTCACTGCAGTTGTGCTTATGATGGTGGTTATGGGTGTTGGAGTTGATCGCATAATTGACGATCGACTTGGCCCTTCGGCAATAATTGAGGATCGCGCAGTGACTGTTGTGCAGGTTCTTGATGGTTCTCCTGCGGCAACAGCTTCGATTGAGCCTGGAGATATATTGCAAAGCGTTGAAGGGCTTGAGCTAATTACGGTTGAATCATTGCGTGAGCTTTTGGCTGCAGATCCATCGCTTGAGCGAGATGTGATTGTTGAGCGTAATGGTGAACCGCTTAGTAAAAAACTTTCCGCATACACAATTCCAGAGACCGGTTCTGCAGGATTTGGAGTAGCACTTATTGAGACAGGTGTTGTGTCTTATCCTATGCATGTGGCATTATGGAAGGGAGTTACCGAGACATGGTGGATAACGTCTGAGACATTCAAAGCATTTGGTGATATGGCAGTGCGACTTGTGCGCCGCGAACCACTTGCTGCCGAGGTTGCAGGCCCGGTTGGGATTGCTGTTTTGACCGGCGAAGTTGTACAAATGGGCTATGCGCATTTGCTTCAATTCATCGCATTGCTTTCGGTGAATCTAGCAATTATTAATTTATTGCCTATCCCAGCGCTTGATGGTGGCCGTATCCTATTTGTTCTTATAGAGAAGCTTCGTGGCGGCAAGAAGGTAAGTGCAAAAGTTGAAGGACTCGTGCACATGATCGGGTTTGTTTTGTTGCTCTCGCTTATATTGTTCGTAACTTATAAAGATGTACTTAAGTTGTTCTAAATGAAAGATGATTTAAAAAAACTCAGCAAACGCGCGCATGAAGCAATTGACGCGGTTGTTGATTTTGATGCGCTTGAAAAAGTGCGCGTTGAGTTTTTGGGGCGTAAGAGTGCACTAACCGATCTGCGCAAAGGTTTGAAGGATCTTGATGTTGCACAGAAAAAATCGTTTGGTCAGCTATTTAACGAGGTAAAAGATGCGATTGAGAAGCAGTTTGATTACAAAGAGCGTCAACTTGAGCGCAAGAAATGGGATCACATAAAGGATAGTGAGCGGATTGATGTGACTGAACCGGTGCTGCATGTGAATACTTATGCGGCAGGACATCTGCATCCAAATACTCTTGTACAAAAAACCTTCGAAGACATAGCGTCGCACATGGGATTTACTATTGAAGATGGTCCAGAGCTTGAGTCTGATTTTTATAATTTTGAAGCGCTTAACATTCCGCCTTCACACCCTGCGCGCGACATGCAAGATACATTCTATATTGATGGACATGATGATTGGGTAATGCGTTCTCATCCGTCGAATATGCAAGTGCGACTCATGCGAAAGTATGGTGCTCCAGTGCGTATTGCCTATCCTGGTAAGAACTTTCGCAGCGAAGCAACTGATGCATCACATGAGCATACTTTTTTCCAATATGAAGCGCTGATTGTAGACAAGCACATTAGCATGGGTCATTTGAAGGGCATTGTGAAGCACATGCTTGAGCAATTGTTTAATAAAGAGGTGAAAGTTCGGCTAAGACCAAGTTATTTTCCATTTACTGAGCCATCAGTTGAACTTGATATGCAATGTTTGATTTGTGGTGGTGATGGTTGTAGTGTTTGTAGCCGAACTGGATGGCTTGAGATGATGGGTGCAGGACTAATTCATCCGAATGTCATGCGCGCTTCTGATCTTGATCCGAGCAAGTGGCAAGGTGTTGCATTTGCTTTTGGTTTGACACGAATGGTAATGATGCGTTATGGCATTGAAGATATCCGGCATTTGATGAGTGGAGATGTGCGGTTTTTGAAACAATTTTAGTATGGATGTATCAGCAAACTGGTTGCGAGAGTTCGTAACTATTCCAAAATCCAAATCTGGAGACGACATAATGCACGATTTAACGCAACATTGTTTTGCAGTTGAAGGTGTGCGAGATGCTTCTGTTGGTTTTGATAAAATTGTTGTTGGTGTTGTTGAGTCTTGCAAAAAACATCCTGACGCTGATAAATTGCGAGTTTGCAAGGTTGATGATGGAAAAAATCGTCTGACTATTGTGTGTGGGGGGAGTAATGTTGTTGAAGGAATGAAGGTGGCGCTTGCTAAGTCTGGCGCAAAAGTAAGGTGGCATGGTGAAGGGGATTTGGTGACACTCAAAGATACAAAGATTCGAGGAGTGATGAGTCAAGGAATGATTTGTGCTGCAGAAGAAATTGGACTAGCAACAGGTCATGAGGAA
The DNA here is from genome assembly GCA_964554065.1 of uncultured Gammaproteobacteria bacterium. GTDB lineage: Bacteria > Patescibacteriota > Patescibacteriia > Magasanikbacterales > JBBTQS01 > CAZKMQ01. Next base: position 16,955 of record CAZKMQ010000013.1, read on the forward strand.
GAAAAAGAAATAATGGATCTCTCTTTTGTAGATGCTCCAGCAGGAACACCTCTTGTCAAGGCTTTGATGCTCGACGATATTGTGCTTGATGTTGAGAACAAAGGAATAACTAATCGCCCAGATGCATGGGGACATTATGGTATTGCGCGTGAACTTGGTGCGCTGTACGGCAAGCCACTAAAAAAGTATGCGCCAAAGACTATTAATCCTGGCAATAAGATGAAATTGTCTGTTAAGGTTCAGGATAATGAATTATGTCGACGTTATATTGGATTGGCTGTTGAAGGAGTTAAGGTTGCTCCTTCGCCTATGTGGTTACAAGCAAGATTGCGCAGCGCTGGAGTACGATCAATTAGCAACATTGTAGACATCACCAACTTTGTAATGCTTGAGTTAGGACAGCCAATGCATGCATTTGATTTGAATTTACTCAGCTCGCCCGAGATAATTATTCGCCGCGCTAAAAAAGGTGAAGCATTTACTCCGCTTGGCGGTGAGCAAGTCAAGCTACGAGACACGATGTGTGTTATTGCAGATAAGTCGCGTGTGATTGCACTTGCCGGAGTTAAGGGTGGAGAAAATTCTGGAATTAGCGAAGACACAACTACTATTGTGCTTGAGTCGGCGAATTTTGAGCCGTTGTCTGTTCGTCGTGCGGCGCATGCACTAGACTTGCGTACTGATGCTTCCAGCAGGTTTGAAAAAGGACTTGATCCTGCACTAGCTGAACTTGCAATGCGCCGCAGTGTAGAACTTGTTTTGCAGCTTTGTCCAGGCGCTAAAGTAATCAGTAATATTGCAGATGATGGAAAGTGGCAAAAGATTGCAGAGGAAAAGCCAATCACAGTCAATCACGATTTTCTTGAGAAAAAATTAGGAACCATACTAAAATCTGAAGAAGTGGTTGGAATTCTTGAGCGACTTGGATTTGGTGTTAAGCAGTCAAAAAATTCATACACCGTAACTATTCCAAGTTGGCGCGCAACCGGGGATGTTGGTGTTGCAGAAGATTTGGTTGAGGAGGTTGGTCGCATTTATGGTTATGATAAGATCGCCGAGGATTTGCCAGTTATGAGTATTACACCGCCAGCACGCAATTCAGAATATGACGCTAAGTATATTGCGCGCGATGTGTTATCGCGCAGTCATGGATTTAGCGAAACACAATCATACTCATTTATAAGTATGGACACAATGCATGCGCTGGACCTAGATCCAGCTGATCATGTTGCAATCGCAAATCCTTTATCATCAGAGCAATCTCATGTGCGAAGAACACTTTTGCCGAACATGTTTTGGCAAATGAGTAAGAATATGCACGGCGAAGATTCAGTTGCGCTTTTTGAGGTGGGGAAAGTTTTTGAAAAAGAAAATGATGGCGAGCTCGCAACACCAAAGTCTAAGAAGTTGTTGCCTTATCAGCCAGTACA
>CAZKMQ010000014.1:0-13805 GCA_964554065.1 uncultured Gammaproteobacteria bacterium
AATTAGATTTAAAATATGCCCCTTGTATTCCATTGTTGCTGGTTGCAGCTTAATTGTAATGCCACGCTCACGCTCCAAGTCCATAGTATCTAAAAGTTGCGCCTTCATATTTCTCTTGTCTACTGTTCCAGTCAATTCCAAAAACCGGTCAGCCAATGTAGACTTACCATGATCTATGTGTGCGATAATGCCGAAGTTTCGTATTTGTTTTTGCATTTGGTTTTAATCAGCTTTTTGTGAGCTGTCTGGAAGTTCAAGTGCCAATTCCTTTTGGCGGAACATTCTTTTTTTAATTACTTCAATTAGCGACAGCATTTCTTGGGATTTTAGGAAAAACATTATTAATCCATACACTAGCAACCCAAGCAATCCGGGAATTAGTCCTTGTAAGAATACGTCCCAGAATGTTGTAGTTCCTAAAGTATTTCCAAACCAGGTTTTGCTCCATTGCACCAGCAATGCCATAACAATGGTCGCGCCGCAGATTTTGAACAATGATGTTAGAATCGTGGATTCATGCAATGTGCCAACTTCAATGCGAAGCGCTACCCAAAGTAGGGCTAATTGTACAATGACACCAACACTAAAGGCAAGTGCAATGCCTGCAACACCCATCGTGTCCTTCAAGCTAAGTGCCAGTCCAATATTTACTGCAATTCCAATAAGTGCGGTGTAAAGTGGTGTCTTCGTGTTGTGCATTGCGTAGAATGCGCGGTTGACAAGTGGAAGAAGTGCTTGCGCGAACAAGGACAAGGCAAAGAATGCAAGTGCATCAGCTGTTGCGATAGTTGCAGCCCAATCAAAAGCACCTGAACCTAGAACCACACGAGTAATTTGTGCTCGTAGTAGTAAAAATAGGATGGTAATTGGTACCATGAAGAACAAAATTTGTCGTGTTGTTGAGTTAACATGATTTACCATCTTTTCTATGTGTCCCTTGGCAATTAGTGCGCAGAATGTGGGAAACGCAGCAATGCCGAATGAAATACCAATAATGCCAATAGGGAAGTACTGCAAATTATTTGCATAGTGGAAGATTGCTACGCTACCAGCTGCTAAGGTTGAAGCGATCGTAGTCATTATTATAATATTGATTTGAGCTGCACCTAAGCTGATTGTGCGTGGAACCATCATGCGAATAATCTCGTGTACATCTTTACTCTTTAGATTAAGTTTTGCTTTGAAATGAAATCCAGCCTTAAATAACACAGGCAACTGAATCAACAAATGCAAAACCGTTCCAAGCAAAACACCATATGCCAAACCAATTGGCCCATATGTTGGCGCAATAAATATTGCTCCGGCAATTATTCCAATGTTATAGAAGATTGGTGTTAGTGCGTAGATAAAAAAGTATTTGCGTGTTTGCAGCACCCCAGATACAACAGAGCTCACACCAAGAATGATCGGACTAATGAACATTATGCGCATCAGCATAGTAGTAAGTTCCATTTTCTCTTTAGAAAATCCAGGTGCAACCCATTCAGTGAGTACAGGTGCAACAATAATCATTACTACAGCAATACCGATCAGCACTAAAGCTAACAAGTTGATAGTTGTGTTTACTAGCTCCCAAGCTTTTTTCTTGTTTTGTTCCCAAACACGCGCGAACACTGGAATAAAGCCAGCACTTAAAGCACCCATAACCAACAGCATATAAACTAAATCAGGAAATCGAAACGCTGCAACATATGCATCCATTATATCTCCTGCACCAAAGTAGTGAGCAAAGATGCGTTCGCGAATGATTCCAATGAACCGACTCAAAAAAGAAGCACCTGCCAGAATAATGGCTGCGCCAGTAATAGTTTTTGACTGCCCATTAAGAAATTTTTTAATCATGTAATTATTTCGGTGGGATATCCACGGTCAAAGTTGCATAGTCTGTTCCGCGCAAATCTACATCATGATCTTCTAAATACAACGAACCAGAAATATCGCCCTTGTGGAATGTGACCAGCGACGAGTCAGCCTTACTTGGTTGCAATTCATAACTAAAGCCAGCTTTGCGCAATTCATTTGTGTAAAAATCTTCAATAAATGTCATGTCTGCACCCAAGTTACTCCATTCAATAGCAACCGTGTCCATGTCTTTGGTGATCGGTGTTGCAATAAGGCTGGCAAAATCACTCCACTGCACATCCTTACGATACACCACATGACCGGATTCAATAGATTTTTTTAAATCGCGTTCAGGATTAAGTGTTGCAAAAATAGGCGCCATGATAATCTTGGGAATAAGTGCTGCAACTTCAAATCCGCGTTGCTTAGATTTGCCACTAACAAATCGTACTTTTTGAATATTGTCTTGATCATAAAGCACAATAGACTCAGGAAAATTTCCTGGTAAACCATTCAAATCACGAGCGCCAGGACCAATAATTACGCGAACACCAATTATTAAAATGATAATAAAAAAAGTAATAAATCCTAAACCGCTTACACATGATCGGTGTAAGCAGGATTTACGTTTGTGTAGAGTCTTTATGGTCGGATCCTGGATGGAAACCGAAGATGGCTCATGCCGCATATATAGGTCAAGTGTAGCAAAATAAGCCATACTTGACAATTCAGTATTTTTATGGTACAGTATGTGGTCTGACTGCTGAATTTGCTATAGTAAAAAGCACAGCAGGAAGCGTTCACGCGTGTATAACACGCATAACAGAGGAGGGAAGTGCAATGGCACAGACCAAGAAAGAGTCGGTTCCGACTCGGATGTACGCTCACATCTTCGACCAGCCGATCCAGGGTGATCCGGATCAGCATGCGGTTGATCGAAGTCCTGATGCGATCGGTGGTGCGTACGGCATTGGTTGGTACGAGTATTTCCGTGATCATCAGACCGGCGAGAACTACCGTGTGAACTGTAGCGACGGTGTGAACGGCGGCAAGGGTTCTTTGTCTCCCGCCGACCTTACGTGGTCGCAGAAGTGCTACAACCACATCCGTTCGCGGACTGAGAAAGAGGCTGATGCCGAAATCACGGTGCGAATGAGTAGCAACGAGTGGGCGATCATGTGCAAGCACACGTTCTACTCGTGGCTGGACGACACTGAGGATTGTTCTCGTGTGCGTAGCCAGAATCATGGTCCTGTCGGAACGATCAAAGGCACCTTGGTCAGAGTCGATCCGACCAAGGAAGACGATCTGCCTCCGCGCGATGCCACTACGCGCCCGCGCGAGGATGGTTTGGACCTTCCGGATCGTGATGAGAACGGTCACGGGGTCTGGGAGTTCTAATCAGAACTCAGTCGACCCAACAACCAACAAAAACCCATTTGACAAGATGTCAGGTGGGTTTTTGCTTTGATGTGGTACAATACCAACATATGAAAATACACTTTCTGGGCGCAGCACGCGAGGTTACGGGGTCATGTTATTTGCTTGAATTACATGAGCATAAGGTCCTTATTGATTGTGGGATGTTCCAAGGAACGCGATATGCTACAAAGAAGAATATTGAGCCGTTTGGGTTTGATCCAACTAAGATTGATGCGGTGCTAGTAACTCATGCGCATATTGATCACAACGGTCGCATTCCGCGGTTGGTGCATGAGGGGTTCCGTGGCAAAATAATTGCAAGTGAGCCAACTGCCAAAATACTTAAAATTATGTGGGCAGACGCAGTGCGCATCATGCGTTATCAGTTTGAGAAAAATAAGCATGAGATGATGTATCATGAGGAAGATGTTGAGCGCGCAGCTAAGCAAATCGTGGCTGTTCCTTATCATGAGCCAGTGCAGTTGCCTGATAATGCAGTTGCAACATTTAATGATGCTGGGCATATTTTGGGCAGTGCATGGATTAAGATTCAGATGGAAGGCAAGACAATTGTTTTCTCTGGTGATATTGGAAACGATGATGTGCCAATTATTCGTGAAACTGAGCCAATTGGTCATGCTGATGTTGTGGTCTCAGAATCTACGTATGGCGATCGGCTGCATGATTCGGCGATCGCGCGGTCCAGTAGGCTAAAGACCGTAATTGAAGATGCGGTCAAGCGCGGTGGTGCACTTATGATCCCGGCCTTTTCACTTGAGCGAACTCAAGAAATTCTTTACGAGCTTAATTGGTTAACTGAAGAGTGTAAATGTTTACCAAAAGTTCCGATTTTTATGGATAGTCCGCTGGCGATTCGAGCTACTGAGGTTTTTAAGGATATGAAAACCTATTATGACAACGACGCAAAAGAGCTTAGCAAAGGAGATAGTGATTTGTTCGATTTCCCAGGGCTTGAAGTTACACTAGATTCAAGCCAGTCACGCAAGATTAATAATGTAAAAAATCCCAAGGTTATTATTGCCGGTGGTGGTATGATGGTGGGTGGTAGGATTTTGCACCATTTGATTCGTTATCTTGGTGATCCAAATTCTACGCTGCTTATTGTGTCATATCAAGCAGAAGGAACTTTAGGTCGCAAAATTCAGGATGGTGCAAAAACAGTTTCTATTTTTGGTAAAAAAATTGATATCAAGTGCAAAATTGAACGATTGGGTTCATATAGTGCACATGGAGATCAGAAGAAAATCCTTCGTTGGTTGCAAACATCTAATCCATTGCCAAAGCATATTTACCTAACGCACGGGGATCCTGGGTCACAAGATGAACTTGTAACAACTATTGAAAATGAGCTCGGTGTTGCAGCGTCTGCGCCTGAATTTGGTGATATTGCCGAATTACGGGTAGACTAGGGGTATGAAGCCCTTGATTGTAATTCCAACCTATAATGAAAAAGAGAACATCAGTGCTCTTGTTCGCGCAATAAAAGAACTCAAGATAAGCAGTCTTGACATTCTTGTTGTTGATGATAATTCGCCTGATGGAACTGCAGCGGTAGTGCCGAAATTGCAAGGTGTGCATGTTGAAAAACGTAAAGCAAAGCTGGGGCTTGGTAGTGCGTATCAGCACGGATTTAGATGGGGTTTAGAACGTGGATATGATCTGTTTTTCCAAATGGATGCAGATTTTTCGCATGATCCACAAGATGTTCATCGTATGATCTATAAAATTCAGCGTGGCGCAGATGTGGTGATTGGTTCACGTCGAGTAAAAGGCGGTAAAGTTATTGGTTGGAATATGTGGCGGCATTTTTCAAGTTGGGGAGCAAATTCTTTTTCGCGTTTGTTATTACAACTCAAAACAAAAGACGTTACTGCAGGATATCGTGCATTTACAAAAAAATCACTCAGCAGTATTGAGTGGCAAAACGTAAAAAGTAATGGTTACGCGTTTCAAGAAGAAATGGTTTATTTATGTGAGCGAGCCGGGTTGACAATTAAAGAAATTCCCGTATATTTTGTTGATCGAAAGTTAGGAAAGTCCAAGCTTGGGCTTAATGAGATTATTAATTTTTTCAAAACCATTTTTCGATTGCGGTTTTCAAAATAAAAAAAACGAGCCCCGGTGTGTTGTCAGCACAGGGCTCAAGTTCTTTCGCACTCCAGTGAGTTCGGAGCACTTGCCGTTGCGGTTAGATTACGGCTTATTGTGTGGCGGGCACGACTGGGGAAAAACCCCATGATTCGTCCTCCATCTGCCTCAGACCGATCGTCGGTGGTCATTTTGGCTCAGTGTTTTCATATGATTATTGATTAGCTACACATACATCGCTCTGCGTTGCATGTGGCCTGATCGAGCATTTATGTTTTGGACGCATGCTCTTGTCGCACGCCACTTGTGTGTCTAGTCGCCGAAGCGACTCATTCCTGCACTTCCCTTTGCATCGTTCGAGGTCATTGTCATAGTTGTTGTCTCTGCATGTCAGCCTAAGAGACAAGAAATGATTGGTGGCTGATCACCAGATAATACTACCACATATGGTTGATTTTGTCAAGTATTGTAAATTAAACATATTAAAAAAACCACTCAGAGTTAGTGTCTGCAGTGGTTTTCCTTACGTCGCTTATGAACGCCTTCACACATCTTACAATGTCGTGGACCTCGGTTAGGAGGGATTATGTCTTCTTTGGCGGAGAATATCCTACTACGCCGAGCAACTTCGCGTTCTTCAGTTGAACATTCATAACATGTGCGCCTGAAAAGTCTGCACAAGTTAAGTCTGCTCCTGAGAAATCCGTACAGGACAGATTCGCACCGATCAGCTTTGCACCGATCAGTTGCGCGCCGACGAAAAAAGTGTAATACAGGTTCGCGCACGTTAGGTCTGCGGCAATTAATTTCGTCAAGACCATGCCTGTTTCTGTCAGATTCGCACCAGTCAGATCTACTCCAATGAGCATTGTACCCATCAGATCTGCAAACGTCAGGTCTGCATTGTGCAAGCATGCGCAGTTAGCCACTGCAGTCCTCATGACTGAATAAGACAGGTCTGCACCAGTGAGATTTGCACCAGTGAGATTTGCATGAGATAGATCTGCGTAGGAGAGGTCTGCGTGAGACAGGTCTGCAAATGTCAGATCTGCACATGCTTGAACTGCTTGGCTAGGGTCCTCACCACGAAGAGCAGAAATAATTGCCGAATCGAACCATTGCTCAGCCGATGTGGCAGGTTCTTCTCCTTCGAACCAAGATTCGTCTCTCTTGTATTTTGGCTTATCAGGATTGACTTTGCGCCACTCCCACATTGCGAGTTTACCCCCGACTTCCCTGATCCTTGCTACAAGAGCTTGGTCAGCCATGGCTTCCTCCATTGAAGTGTGTGGTTATGGGATGAACGGTGTGGTGTCTGAGTAGACAGGTAATGATAGCATAAACTTACTGGTTTGTCAAGGTATAAAAAAAGAAGGCCCAAATCACTGTGATCTGGGCCTTTCATAATGAAAGTGAGCGGCGGGGAGGGTCGCTGCTCGAACTTGTCACGAGATAGCCCTTCCTTTGGGCGGCTACCTCAAGTGACAGATGACTGTACCACAGACTGAATAATCTGTCAAGGGGCTAAAAAACCCCCTAAAAAAAGTTTAAGCTTGAACCGGGCGATTCAAGCTTATGGAGAGAGAGTATGCATCGTGAGTTAACACGATGCAGTTCACCAGCAAAGTGGCTTGTGGCATTTGCCATGCATTACGCTTGCCGTGCTGGTTGTTTTGACTCGACGGGGTAGGGAGAGAGAGTAGTTCGAGTCATCACATGAACAAAGTAATATATCATAGCTTGGCTAATTTGTCAAGTCTGCCATTGCCAGGCTATATTGACAGTGTTATAGTTCTTATACACCCTAAGAACCCACAGATTGTGGGCATTTTGTGTTTTTTATGCAATTTAAGTTAAAATCTGACTTCAAACCATCTGGTGATCAGCCCAAAGCGATTAAGTCGCTTGTTTCAGGTTTGAAAAAAGGAGACAAGATGCAGACATTACTTGGTGTAACTGGCTCAGGAAAAACATTCACAATGTCTAATGTGATTGAAAAAACCCAGCGTCCGACATTAGTAATTGCACATAATAAGACTTTAGCAGCACAGCTATGTAGTGAGTTTCGCGAAGCTTTTCCAGAAAATGCCGTGGAGTACTTTGTTTCATATTATGACTACTACCAGCCGGAAGCGTATTTGCCGAATTCAGATACATACATTGAGAAGGAGTCAATGGTTAATGAAGAGATTGATCGGTTGCGTCATAGCGCAACCCAATCTATTCTGACACGCAAAGACGTAATTGTTGTGGCATCGGTTTCTTGCATTTATAACATTGGATCGCCAGATGCGTATCAAGATATTGTTTTGCGTGTATTCAAAGGTCAAAAGTTTGCTCGTGGAGCGCTTCTTGAGCAATTAATTGCTATGCATTTTGAGCGGACCAGTGGTGAGCTAGGTCGTGGTACATTTCGTTTGCGCGGAAATGTGTTTGAAATCATGCCTGCAAATGAGGAGTTGATCTATAGGATTGAAATGGATCCAGAAAATACGGTTTTGGGTATTGAAACTATGGATCCAGTAAAGCGAAAGCTGCGTGCAAAAGATGAAGATGCATGGTTTTTTCCAGCGAAGCATTATGTGATCAACGATGATATTCGAATGAATGGTTTCCACTCAATTAAAAGGGAGCTTGAGCAGCGATTGAAAGATTTGCTTGAGCAGGGCGATGAACTTGCAGCCGAGCGATTAAAGCGTCGTACCAAATTTGACCTTGAAATGATCGAACAGATTGGGTATTGCAAAGGTATTGAGAATTATTCGAGTCATTTTGATGGGCGCGGGCCTGGTGATCCTCCGAACACGCTACTGAACTTTTTTGCGCAGGCACACAAGGAATGGCTCATGATTATTGATGAGTCGCATGTGAGTATTCCACAGATTCGTGCAATGTATGCTGGTGATCAGGCTCGAAAGCAATCATTGGTTGGTCATGGGTTTAGATTGCCGTCAGCACTTGATAATAGGCCATTGCAGTTTCATGAATTCGAGTCGCGTATGCCGCAGGCGGTTTTTGTAAGTGCAACACCTGGACCGTATGAGTTGCAAAACAGTAATCAGGTGGTAGAGCAAATCATTCGGCCAACAGGATTAATTGACCCCGAGATTGTATTGGCGCCAGTAACTGGTAATGATAAGCAAAAATCACAAGTGGAGGATGTGATAGAGCGGATTCAGGGGAGAGCTTCTAAGGGGCAGCGTACTATTGTAACTACACTTACCAAGAAAATGGCAGAAGACTTGGCTGGTTATCTTGAAGATAAGGGTATCAAGTGTCAGTGGTTGCACAGTGGAGTTAAGACTATTGAGCGCATAGAGATACTTTCGAACTTTCGTAAGGGTGTTTTTGACGTTATTGTTGGTGTGAATTTGTTGCGTGAAGGATTGGATTTGCCTGAAGTAACATTGGTTGCGATCATGGATGCAGATAAAGAAGGTTTTTTGCGATCTGAAACGTCGCTTATTCAGACAATTGGTCGCGCGGCACGTAATGTTGAAGGGCAGGTTGTTTTGTATGCAGATAAGATGACTGGCTCAATGGAACGTGCTATTGATGAGACTAATCGTCGTAGAAAAAAGCAATTGGCGTATAATAAGAAGCACGGCATCACACCAAAGACGATTACAAAGAAGATTTCGAGTTTAGTTGAGGGATTTGGCATTGTTCCTGATTCAGAAAAAGCCACGCGATCTAATGGGAAAAAGAAAAAGACAGGAAATCGCGTACTTGATATTGAGCTTTCAGGGGACAGTAGGCCGATTGGGAAGATTTTGAAAGAAAAGGAAAAGCAAATGAAGCAAGCAGCTAAATCACTTGAGTTCGAACTGGCAGCAGTATTGCGTGATGAGATTACTGCACTAAAAAAATTATCTAAGAAAAAATCTTAATTATATGTCTATATATAAATATATTGTGCCGATTCTGGCACTGGTATTAATTGGTGGAGGGTGTGCTAATTATATTGAAGAGGTGAATTGTGATGATGATCCATCGCACCCATCGTGTGTGGAAAAAACTGCTCTTGAAAAAGCACTAGAATGGAGTCCGTGGGAGGAAACACAACGAAGTGCAAATCGAATTGCAAATGCGTTGTATGGAGATGACTGGGATGAAGAGCACGGCGCTCTTGATGTGAACGCAGATCTTGTTGCTGAAGAACATGGTTTTGTTGCGTTATATACTGATGCGTTATCACGTAGGCCAATAGATCATTTCAAGGGGTATGCAGCTTCGTATCTTACCCGTCATTCAGATGCTTACACGCTGTACGAGTTAGAGCGTTACGAGTCTGAATTTCGCACTGATGTTGAGGCTGTGTTTTATAAAGATGTTATAGATAATAGAGGTAAAGAAATTTTTGTGTTGGTTTCTCAAATGACTGGAATTGGTCCAGAAGGTGCTACGCCATGGTATGAAACAGTTGTGTATGCGCTAAATGAAGAGCAGACTGGCTATTTCAGAGTAAAGAGTATTGAAGAACAGTTAAGCAATCTTTATCCATCTGAGGCAGTTAAAGAAAAGTTAAACCAACTTTAGGATCATGCAAGAAACAATCGTAATAAAAGGTGCACGTGAGCATAATCTAAAGAACATTTCTCTTGAGTTGCCACGTAATAAGATGATAGTTTTTACTGGTTTGTCAGGTTCTGGCAAGTCGTCTCTTGCTTTTGATACAATTTTTGCAGAAGGTCAGAGAAGGTATGTTGAATCACTTTCAACATATGCGCGTCAGTTTCTAGGTGTCATGCAAAAGCCTGATGTTGATGAGATAGAAGGTTTGTCACCAGCAATTGCAATTGATCAGAAAGCGCACAGTAGAAATCCGCGCTCAACTGTTGCAACGATTACAGAAATTTATGATTATTTGCGCGTGCTTTTCGCGCGTGTTGGTAAGCCACATTGTATTGAATGTGATCAGCTTATAGACAAGATGACACCAGAGGAGATAGTTGATGCTATTGATGCGCTAGTCAAAAAAATAAAAAGTAAGGATAAATTTGCTTCAGTTATGTTCTTTGCGCCGATAATTAAGGGACGCAAAGGAGAGTATTATCAATTGCTTTACGATATGTACAATAGCGGATTCTCGCGTGTGCGTGTTGATGGAAAGATGAAAACATTGAAAGAGCGTATTAAATTGTCTAGGTATAAGCGACATACGATTGAAGTAGTGGTTGATGAAATGCCAATTCCGCGAAAGACGGCGCTCGACAAGGTCGAGCGCCAGAGGTTGGCTGAAGCAGTAGAGAATGCATTAGATTATGGAAATGGTGTATTGTCAGTTAAGCTCGGAGATGACGAGCGTGTTTTTTCTACGCAATATTCGTGTGCACATGATGGATTTGCATTTCCAGAGATTGAGCCAAGGTTGTTTAGCTTCAACAGCCCGTACGGATATTGCGATCATTGTACTGGATTAGGTACTGATGGTTTGTTCTCTGTTGACGTGTGTCCTAAGTGTGAAGGAAAAAGGCTTAATAATCAGGCCTTGCATGTGCGTATTGATCGAAAAAGCATTGTTGATGTTGTTGGCATGAACATTGAGGATTGCATGTCTTGGTTTATGGATATTGACGATGGGAAAGGTTTGGATAAGAAGGATCTTGAAATTTCAACGTTGGTGCGGAAAGAAATTTTTACTCGCCTTGAGTTCATGATGAATGTTGGGTTGCATTATCTAACACTGGACCGTAAGGCAGGAACACTCAGTGGTGGGGAAGCACAGCGTATACGTTTGGCATCTCAGTTAGGTTCACGACTGGTTGGAGCGATGTATGTGCTTGATGAGCCAACTATTGGATTGCATCAGCGTGACAATGAAAGATTAATTCGAACGCTACTTGAATTACGCGACATTGGGAATACTATTTTAGTTGTGGAACATGACGAGGATATGATTCGTGCTTCAGATTATTTGGTGGATATTGGGCCTGGAGCAGGAATTCATGGTGGTAGTATTGTGATCGATGGCGACATGCCCGGAATTTTAAAAAAGCAATCTCTAACAACAGATTATTTGAATCGTAAGAAAGAAATTCCAGTTCCAAAGAAACGTCGTAAGATCTCAAATGAGAAGTTGACTATTGTTAAGGCTAAGGAAAATAATTTGAAAAGTGTAACTGTTGATGTGCCGCTACGCAGGTTCGTTTGTGTGACTGGCGTGAGTGGTTCAGGAAAGTCTTCGCTTATTAATGAAGTAATGTATAAGACGCTCGCTAAAAAGCTCATGCATACTAAAGCCGTGCCTGGGAAAGTGGACCAGATTAAGGGTCAAGATTGGATCGACAAGATTCTTATGATTGATCAGTCGCCAATTGGGCGAACTCCGCGAAGTAATCCAGCAACTTACACTGGTGTGTTCACTCACATTCGTGAATTATTTGCGGCAACGCCTGAAGCGCGCATGCGTGGGTATAAGTCTGGTCGTTTTAGTTTTAATGTAAAGATTGGTCGATGTGAGAATTGTGAAGGGAACGGGACTATTGCAATTGAAATGCACTTTCTTCCGACTGTGTATGTAACTTGTGATGTGTGTCATGGCAAACGGTTTGATCATGAGACATTGCAAGTTCACTATAAGCACAAATCAATCGCTGATGTACTTGAGATGACAATTGAGGAGGCGACAGTGTTTTTCCAAGATATTCCGTGGATTCATACACGACTTAAAATTTTAGATGAGGTCGGGTTGAGTTATTTGACCTTAGGTCAATCAGCAAAGACATTATCTGGTGGTGAGGCGCAGCGCATAAAGCTAGCAAAAGAACTTGCACGCCGTGATACTGGCCGCACACTGTATGTGCTTGATGAGCCAACTATTGGATTGCACTATGAAGATGTACGTAAGTTGCTTGATGTGCTCAATCGTCTTGTTAGGCGCGGCAACTCAATTATTGTGATTGAACATAACTTGGATGTGATCAAGGTTGCTGACCATGTCATTGATCTTGGCCCTGAAGGTGGTGCGGGTGGTGGAATGGTCGTGGCTAAAGGGACACCAGAAGATATAGCCAAAAATAAAAAAAGCCACACTGGTAAATATTTGAAATCAGTGCTTTAAAAGAGAAGAGGCCATGCACGTTAGTACATGGCCTCAGAGCAAAGGGAGAGCGCAAAATGGGTCGAAGGCTCTGGTTAGACAAACCAAGTGGCTAACAAGGCGTGCTTGCAATTACTATATACTATGCAATCAATTAAAGCAACAATAAAAGAGTTACCAGACCAGCCTGGTGTGTATTTGTTCAAGGATATTTCCGGAGAGGTTGTATATGTTGGTCGAGCAACTTCATTGCGTGATCGTGTTCGGTCATATTTTTCAGGTCAGCTCAATAATGAGCGACCTATTGAGCGCATGATTGAACAGGTTGTATCTATTGATCACTTGGTTACTCCAACAGTGATTGAGTCGGTGATACTGGAAGCAAATGAAATAAAGTCGCGCCGACCAAAGTACAATGTAATGTTGCGTGATGATAAGAGTTTTGCTTATCTTGCCGTAACACGTGAGCAGTATCCACGACTCAAGATTGTTCGTGGTCGTGAACTTGGCTTAGACTGGTTTGTGTCGCGCGGCGCTATGCCTAAGAAGTTTAAGAAACTGTATGGACCATTTGGTAGTGCACGACTAATTGAAACTGCTTTGAAGTTGTTGCGTAATATTTTTCCGTATAGTACATGCAAGGCTGGGTCAAAACGGTCGTGTCTTTATTATCAAATGGGAAAGTGCCCTGGTGTGTGTATTGGTGAGGTTACTCCGCGACAATATACACAATATTTGAGGCCCTACCTCCTTCTGTTTGGTGGTAAAAAGTCGCAGATAATTAAGGAGCTTGAAAATCAAATGAAGGCCTATTCCAAAGCAAAGCACTATGAAGCTGCAGCAGCTGTGCGTGACCAATTGTATAGGCTTGAACACATTCAAGACATTGCTCTTATTCAGAAACAATATGCAGTTCAGGAGTCATATAATCCAATTATGGGCCGAGTTGAAGCATATGATATTTCAAATATTTCAGGCGAATATGCAACTGGTTCAATGGTTGTATTTGAGGCTGGTGAAGCAAGTAAGTCAGATTATAGAAAGTTCAAGATAAAGACAGTGAAAGGAAGCAGTGATGTGGCTATGATGGAAGAGGTGGTGCGCCGACGAGTTGCGCGTGATGATTGGCCATTGCCTGATGTATTTGTAATTGATGGGGGAAAGCCACAAGTGAATCGAGTGCATTCGGTGATACAGGAAGCAGGCATTGATGTGCCAATAATCGGAATAGCTAAAGGTCCAACACGTAAGAAATCTGGAATTATCCAAATTGGCGGTGGTGCAAAGCTTGCGCGGCTTATTCGTGCTTATTTGAGCGTTTTACTTGCAGCACGTGACGAATCACATCGTTTTGCTGTACAATACCATCGTAAAAGACGTAGAAAACGTA
>CAZKMQ010000015.1:0-7419 GCA_964554065.1 uncultured Gammaproteobacteria bacterium
TCTTAATGATTCCAAAGTAAGTGGATATATTTCTTTAAAATCTAAAGATATTTACGAAGAGTTCACTCATGTTATGACAGCTATTGCCGGACGCGAACTTGAAAACAAAAACCTCACTCCTCTACTGGATATTGAAGCACAACTTACCATTGAGCAAGTGGATTGGGATTTGTGGAATACACTTGAACGGTTTGCGCCATTTGGTATTGGAAATCCTGAACCAAAATTCCTAGCCAAGAATATTCAGATTATAGACATACAATCACTTGGTGCAACTGGCAAACACATGCGTTTGCTTGGCAAGCATCCTGAAAGTGAGAAAGTACAAAAGTTCATTGCATTTTTCTGTAGCGCGTGGTTAGAAGAATTTAAGGTTCGTGATATAGTGGATATAGTTTTTGAACTAGGAATTAATGAATGGAACGGCAGAAAAGAACTGCAATTAAAAATCGTTGATATTAGAAAGATATGAAACTTTTGATTTATACAGACGGCGGCGCACGCGGCAATCCCGGACCTGCTGCAACCGGAGTTTATATTACTGATGAACAAGGAACTGTGGTCGATGAGTATGGCGAATATTTAGGTGAACAAACAAATAACTTTGCTGAATACTCCGCACTCATCTCAGCACTCAAGCGCGCTGTTGAACTTGGTGCTAAAGAAGTAGATTGTTATTTAGATTCCAAACTTGTTGTTGAGCAAATGAAACAAAACTGGCGCGTAAAAGAAAAGACTTTGCAAAAATTATTTGTTCAATGTTACAACGCGGCGCAAAGTTTTGAAAAAATTACATTTAATCACATTCGCCGAGAAAAAAATACCAAATCTGATGCTTGGGTGAATAAGACGTTGGACGCGCTGTAATCCAAATAGATTATATAAAAGAACCTCGTCAGCAACAAGTTGCTGACGAGGAAAAGTTGAAATTTCAGGAATGTTAAATCCTGAAGATTGAAGTTAACACTCCCGGCGAGAGGCCGAACCAAAATCCGGATAAGCATTGCCACCCCAGCAACAGCGCAACCCCGGTCTGTCGCGCCACAAGCGCAGCTGCGCGCAGCCCTCGCGACCGCCAGAACGAACAGAGCTCGGCAGGTCAATGCAGTGATCCTTGAGCACATCCGGATTCTGCGCAAAGATGGCCAGACCTTCCATGGCGTTCAGACCGATCTCGCCTGATTTGGCGAACTGTTTTCGGCAAGTCTTCACAGATTTGTTGCAGTTCTGTTTGCCATCTTGGCACCACATCCAGTACACGTCTTCTTTGACTTTGTGTTTTGGATCGTGTGAAACGAGTGTGTTGGTGTTACCGCTGAAAGTAACACCAAGCAGTTCACAGACTGCGACCAATCCACCGAGGTTGTTATCGCGCGCGATGCGCGCGTCAACCAGGATCAGCTTGAAGTGCTCAGGAAGGTCTTGCGGTCGTTCGGGTATTTCCGGAATCGTTTCCAGATACTGCTCAAACGACTCACAGCCGATCACATCACCAAAACCTTTGTCCCACAGTCGTTTAGCTTGGATTCTACGCTGTTCTTCAGCGCGAATGCCTGGCAGTTCTGAATTGAAAATGCGGCCGCCCTTTCTTGTTCCAGCCACACCACAGTCAGTCAGACGCTTGATCAGCGCCTCAACTTCAGTTGCGATTCCAGGTTCGTCGCGCTTCAAGCGCGCTTTTTGGATTTCATGTAGCTGTGCCACATGACCCAAATCCATTAAACTACTCATTTTTTTACCTCCATCATTTGGTATCCGTAGAAGCAGGGGTTAGCCACAACTTTGGTTCACCGCAGACAGTTTTTACTGATACAAAAAGTGCACTAGTATGTGAACTATACATGATCTTGAAATATTATCAAGCTATGGATTACGCCGGCGCACCCCAATGCCAAGCATTGGGGTTTGACGCGCCATCTAGTCAATCTTATTCGTGTTCAGCCGTACTCCTTCGTCTGCGATGGTGATGTCCTTCTTGAAACAAAATCATTGCTACAACCGGTAAGATCAACCACAAGAATCTGGACATGTCGCTAAGGAAAAATTTTCTGGTGAATGGTGTGAGAACAGTGAGTGCATCAGCCGGTAAGAATGAAAGCACAATACTGATAAGCAATCCCACATGTAACACACTCATGATTGTCGCTTGCGCCCAATTACTTCTCCGCCGCCTGCGTATGCCATCTAATGCTTCAGACAATGCACTGCGCGATAATATGAAAAAGAAAATTATAAATAATCCCACGAAAATTGAAAACCTCAAACCAAATCCTTGAATATCAATTTGCGCGGTGAAGTTTTGTAGAAATGGTGTGTTCCCAACAATCGCGAGCGCCATGTACAATCCAACCATGATTACAATTATTCTGTCTCGACCAAGTGAAATACCATATAAAAACGCTGCAACAATAAAAAAGATCCAAATGAAAAGATCCCAGGTCGGTGCAGACCAGTTAATGGTTTGAAATAAACTATTCGCAGCGTCGAGCGCTCCCTCCATATTGTTTTGAGTATATTACTATTATAGATCAAAAAACTGACTTTCGCCAGTTTTTTGTTCATAACTCTTGCTCAAATTCTTCAAGTAACTTCTTAGCACGCCGATTCAAACGCTTTGGAATGTCCACCTCTACACGTACATATAAATCTCCACGGTTTGCTACTCCTCTGCCGCGAACACGAAATAATGTTCCAGACTGGGTTCCTGAAGGAATCTTTAACTTTACGCTCCCATCTACAGTTACCACATCAACAGTATCACCAAGTGCTGCTGTTGAATATTTCACATATTCAGTAATGCGCAGGTCATATCCATCACGCTCAAACCGATCATCTTTTTCAACATGCACCCGAACATACAAATCACCTGCCGGACCTTTTTTAAGTGATGCTTCTCCCTTGCCAGTGAACTTAATCGTATTACCTTCTGCAATTCCTGCTGGAATGTGCGTTGTAATTTCAACAGTGCGCTTCTCCACTCCGGTTCCACGACAATGTTTACAAATCTTGTCCGGAATATTTCCCTGACCAGAACATGCGTCACATTCACGTGCAGTTTGAATGTTTCCCAGTATTGTTCTTTGCATCTGTGTAATCTGTCCTGACCCACTACAGGTTGAACACTGATTTGAATTTGAACCAGGTTCAGCGCCAGATCCACTACACACACTACAATCATCTCCTTTGTGAAGTGTAATTATCTTTTCCGCACCCAAAATTGACTCTGCAAACGTGATAGTTAAATCAACAACTATGTCCTGACCTTTGTTTCGCGCGCCACGACGTCCACCTCCACCACCGAACATGCCGCCAAAGATATCTCCAAGGTCTTCAAAGTTAACATTAAAACCACCTTGATGACCACCGCCACCAAAACCACCAAATGGACCGCCCGCTCCACCGGTTCCATCAAAAGCAGACGAACCAAACTGATCATACTGCTGGCGCTTTTGTGCATTACCAAGAACCTGGAATGCTTCGTTCACTTCTTTAAACTTGGCTTCATCGCCACCATCCTTGTCCGGATGATACTTATGCGCCATTCGGCGGTAGGCTTTTTTAATTTCAGCCTCTGATGCTGACTTATCTACGCCAAGGGATTTATAGTAGTCTTTTGACATTTATGCTTTTGGTTCTTCATCAATTACTTCTCCTTCTACCACATCATCGCCGTCTTTCTTTTCTTCCGCTGGTGCATCTCCACCCTCCGCCGGTTTCTGCGCTGCTGCATCAGCCTGTTGCTTTTGCTGATACATTGCTGCACCAACCTTTTGTGCAGCCTCACCAAGTGCGTCTGATGCTTTCTTAATTGCATCAGTATCTTCGCCGTCTTTTACAGCCTTCAAAGCATCCAACTTTTCTTGTACCAGCTTTTTGTCTTCTTCCGGCACAGTCACATCTTTATTTTCTTCAGCTTCTTTCATTAATTTCTCTGTGGTGTACACAAGCGTATCTGCAGTATTGCGAATATCAATCTGCTCGCGCTTTTTCTTATCATCAGCTGCGTGAGTTTCTGCATCAGCTTTCATTTTCTCAATATCTTCTTTACTCAAACCTGATGAAGCTTCAATGCGAATTGACTGTTCTTTGTTCGTAGCTTTATCTACTGCCTTAACATTTACAATTCCGTTTGCATCAATATCAAACGTAACTTCAACTTGTGGGATGCCGCGCGGTGCTGGTGGCAAACCATCCAAGATAAATCGCCCCAACGTATTATTGTCTGCTGCCATCTCACGCTCACCTTGCAAAACATGAATTTCAACTGACGGCTGATTGTCCGCAGCAGTAGAGAAAATCTGTGACTTGCTTGTTGGAATCGTGGTATTGCGCTCAATAAGCTTTGTACTTACACCACCCAGAGTTTCAATTCCTAAAGACAACGGCGTCACATCAAGTAGCAAAATATCTTTTCCAAGATCACCTTGCAATTGTCCGGCTTGAATTGCAGCACCTGATGCTACAACTTCGTCTGGGTTCACACCCATGTGCGGCTTCTTAGCAAAGAACTCTTCCACTTTATTCTGCACCAATGGCATACGAGTCATGCCACCAACCAGGATTACTTCGTCAATTTCTGAAGTTGACAAACCTGCGTCTTGCAATGCTTTGCGACACGGCTCCAAAGACTTAGTCACCAAATCATCAACCAGCTCTTCAAGCTTAGCACGTGTGATTTTCATCACCATGTGCTTTGGTCCGGTAGCGTCTGATGTAATAAACGGCTGATTGATTTCTGTTTCAGCGGCGCTGCTTAACTCAATCTTTGCTTTTTCCGCAGCTTCCTTAATACGTTGCAATGCCAATGGATCTGCAGACAAATCTACACCTTGGTCCTTTTTGAACTCTGCCAAAATCCAATCCATAATTCGCACATCAAAGTCATCACCACCCAAATGTGTGTTACCATTTGTTGCGCGAACCTCAACCGTGTTCTGATTTGCTTCCGCGTCATGAGCAACTTCAAGAATTGAAACATCAAATGTTCCTCCACCCAAATCATACACTGCAATCTTTTGATCTTGATTCTTATCAAAACCATACGCAAATGCAGCAGCAGTTGGCTCATTAATCACACGAGATACCTTAAGTCCTGCGATCTCACCGGCGTCTTTTGTAGCCTGACGCTGTGCATTATCAAAATACGCAGGAACTGTAATAACAGCTTCCTCGATCTTTTCACCAAGACGCTCTTCTGCATCAGCCTTGAGCTTTCCAAGAACCATTGCGGCAATTTCCTGTGGTGTGTGCTCTTTATCACCAAGCACAATTTTCAACCCTTCTCCAGCCTTTACTACTTTATATGGCAAAGACTTAATCGCGTCTTGCACTTCTTTGTCTTCCCAACTGCGACCGATTAACCGCTTAATAGAAAACAATGTGTTCTCAGGATTAGTAACTGACTGGCGCTTTGCAATTTGCCCAACCAAACGCTCGCCAGTCTTTGACACAGCGACCATTGATGGTGTGGTACGATTTCCTTCTTTGTTTTCAAGGATCTTTGGACTTCCACCTTCCATGATGGCAACAGCTGAATTAGTGGTTCCAAGATCAATTCCGAGAATTTTTGGCATAATTTTTTATTTATTTTTCTTAATATCAATTGTAATTTTTTTCGCCTCCTTAGACTCTGTCTTTGGTGCGGTAATCTTTAGCACACCTTGTTCAAACTCTGCGCTGATCTTTTCCGCATCCACTTCTTTTGGCAAACGCAGTGCGCGGTGAAATGATCCGGTGCGAACCTCTTTACGATAATAATTTTTCTCATCCACTTCGCGCTCTTTGTTGCTCTCACCGGAAATTATTAAAGTACTTCCCTCAACATTTACTTTCACATCATTTACATCCATTCCGGCAAGAGGTGTTTCAATCACAACCGCATCTTTTGTTTCATAAACATCAACCGCCGGAATAAAACTTTGCTCCGGCACGCGACTCATCTGCCGCATCATGCGATCCATTCCATCGAACGGATCTACGAGTGGTGACCATTTAATAATAGGCATATTTTTGCGGTTAGTTCTTAATAACGATTACTTTTGCCGGGCGGATCACTGATTCGCCATGGCAATATCCTTTTTGCGCGACACGTATGATAATATCGTCGTCACCTTCACCTTCTTCGCTTCCTACAATTTCGTGCAACATTGGATCGGCAAGGCCTTCGGCTTCAATTTCCGTCAATCCTAGATCAGTGAGCACTGCATCAGCTTGTTTGCGAATATGTTCCATTCCTTGTAACCATGCTTTGACTTGTTTATCTTCAGTTTCTGGAACATGATCAAATGCCGCGGCAAAATTATCTATCATTGGAAGCAGAACATGAGCTGTGTGCGTCACACTTTGCGTGCGCATTTGTTGACGTTGTACTGACAAATCTTTTTGCAAATTCTGATAATCAGCTGACGCGCGCTTCCAATTATTTAAATATTCTTCGCACAATTTTTTCAATTCTTTTTTATCCATATTATGATAATGATTCTAAATATGTTTTAGCCGCGCGCATTGACCCAATGGTCTGATTGTAATCCATGCGCATTGGTCCCAAAATTCCTAACATGCTTTGCTGATTTTTCGCCAGAGCAAACGGAATATGCATTGTGGTACAACTTTCTCCAAACGGATTGCCCGGTCCAATGTGCATGTGCATATCTTTTCCTTCAACAAGACCAAACAAATGATGTGCCACTTCATCAAACCGATCAAGCAATCGACTCACATTCTGCACAGTTCCCTGGTCTGCAAATTCCGGATGAGAAAACAAATGCGACAGACCGGTATAATACAATTGATCTTTGGAAAAAACAACAAAGATCGCCTGATCCAACTCCTCTGCCAACATCTTGGCAAATGATTTAATGGTCGTGGGAAGATCTGTGGAAGGTTTTTCTTTAACAAAATCCACAACAGCTTGCGGCACGATCGGTGAACAAAATGTATTCACATAATATTGATATGCCTCATGCGTTGGAATACGTCCAGCACTTGTGTGTGGTTGTTCCACCAATCCCTCATCTTCCAAAGCCTTCAAATCATTACGAATTGTCGCACTACTTACTTCTAACTTGCAGTGATCCAACAATGCTTGCGAACCAACAGGAACTGCCGTACTTACGTACAGATCTACAATGCCTTTGAGCAGTTTTTCCTTCCGATTAGTCATAAATGTATTATAAAAAACATTAGCACTCGTGTCAAGAGAGTGCTAATATGCCGAAATAAAATAGGTACTCATCTCATGACCTCTTCTTAATCATTACAAAATAAATCGATATCGCACATAAGAAAATCAGTATAGAAACTATCCAAGCCGCAGCAGCTTCTAATGAACTGCCGTCATTTTCAGTATCAGATCCGGAAATATGATCCTTTGGATTCTCAGGATCGTAAACAACTGGAATTTCTTTTGACGCCGCCATT
>CAZKMQ010000015.1:7429-13393 GCA_964554065.1 uncultured Gammaproteobacteria bacterium
GGTAGGCAAGCTGACTCATCCGGCAACGAGCACCCACACCCACCTGATCTACATATGTATACCAAAATCTACTATAAGTATCAAAAGACTTCCTGTGCGTTCTTTCTGTGACCGAAACCACCTGACCAGTGATTGATATCCCATTTTGTACAAGGTATTCAGCGCGCTGATTAAGATGCAATCCCCACCAAAATAAGAGACCAGCAAGCACTAAAAATATCACAATAAGAACCTTCCATTCTCCTGAATACTTAGCTTGTAACTGTTCAAAACTTTGCATAATTACTTTTGTGATTTAATCCACTCCAGCAAACCACCGTACATGTGTAATTGCACGGCAATTTTTCCAAAACGTAACATTTTACCATCATCGTGAATTACAACTTGATCCCAAGGAACAAATATAGGGCGATAAAAAAACCGCGGCGCAAAATGCTTCTCAATCAGTAAACCACCCTCACAAGCGGTAAATGAAATAGAGAAAAAATAATGGTTGAAATGACCATCTTTTGCAAAAAAACCTCGAATTGGAGATGCCATTTCCCAGAAAATAGTTTGGTACGCTTTTTTTCCTTTGATAGCACCGACACTCATACCCACAAGCGGATATACATCTGCTAATTCAGACCAACGAACCTTCCCATCTCTCATCCAATAGAACAAAAGAAATAGTAAAGGTATCCCCGTAAAAACGAGAGCTGGTATTAGCACTCCGAGAAAATCATTTTGCAATTGTTCTGTTATTGACATACGCTTGTGCTATTACATCCCCATATCTATATTAATGTATGGGCTCAGTGATTCCACAAAAAATTTCCAATCCTCATCACCACTGTAAAGAGGCTCACCCACTTCATAATCTACAAACATTGAATCTGATATATCATCAATTGTAACACTCCAACTAACTCCATACATATCACGCGCAACAGTAGCATCTGTAACCCATCTTAGAGTTCCATTTCTGTCTACAGCGTATACTTTTGGATCGCTTTGTAACTTTACCATACGCTGACCTGGTCGATATTTTACATTTTCACCAAGTTGAAAACTTGCTAATTTGGCTGTACTAATAGTTTGTACACTATCAAAATTACCAAACCACGACTTGAACACTCCTTCGGTCGGAAATGCATGCCGCTTTCGATCATCACCGATATAATACACCGCCGAACTATTTGGTGACTTTACAAGTGAATAATTTGCCACACTAGAATTTGCAGAAGATTTCTTACACGACAATTTCTGATGCTTCATGGTATGCGCTACTTCATCAATCCAATATAGTATACCACCTGACAACTGACGAAGCCTATCATTCTTAGGGATTGATCCTACTGTCAGCCCATCCACTGCACACTTATGCTTAGTTCTCGCGTTATAATACCAATACTCACCATTATTTTCCCACAAAACATGTGGTGATTTAATCATGTAATCTGAATCTCTAAGAATACGAACATCTGTATTTTCAACACGTACTTTTTTTGCATCAAATCGATAGAGCAATATAGATTCTGTTGTTAAAAACTCACTACCTTCAACAAATTCCATAATTCCATACCTTCCACCCTCTGATTGAGAAAAATCTGCACGCGGGAAATCACTTTCAAATGGTGGAAAAACACCTTGATAACTGCGTGTACCTTCCTCTCCAGTACTAAGATCTCTATAATGAATTGTCTCTGTTGGACCATCAAAACGATACATGGTGTCGCCGTACAGCTGCAAAGCATAGAAGTCAAAAGGAGCAGGAAGATGATATTCACCTAAATCAGCTACATGCTCACCATTACGCACATCATAAATTCGTGTTTCACTTGTATGCATTGTTTTATAAAGAATAAAATTTCCAGTTTTCGTAACTACAATCCAATCAATGGCATCTTCCTCAGTAAATAGTAATTCCTCGTCATTTTCTGTGTAAAGCAATCTCCAAAACCCACGCTCACTACTACCATCTTCAGTTGGAAGTGATTGAACCCAATATATACCGTCATTCCCAAGATAGATATCATGAATTTTTTTGTCATCAACTGCAATTGGAACGTTGGTATACAACGATGAAAGCATATTATTATAATACAGCTGAACACCTTCTTTTGGACTTGCGTACAGACCATTTTTATACCCATACCATGCCACAGATGCAGCATCAGCAGACCAGTTCTTTGTGTGAACAATTACATTTTCTGTAAGATCTTCAAACGTATAATTCGAAACCGTCCCGGCACCAAAAACAAAAAGCGGCGTTAACAACACCAAAACTGCTAACGCACCCATAGACACTTTAAGTCGATTTTCCATACCCCTCTTTTAATTAAAAAAAAACTACTTTGCCATATACACATATTCTACCAAATCCTCCAATTCCTGTAAACCCACTAAATGTACTAAAGTATTTCATCCTTTTTTAAGTTACTTACAAAACCGCTTACCACACCTATCATCACAATACCCCTCTTTTAATTAATAAAAAACTACTTCGCCATCCCCACCTCGCTAAGCAGAACATCCTCCACGTAAATACCACGTGGCTTAAAAATGCTTTCAAGTTGTTTGCGCATGTCCTCCTCTACTTCGTCACGCTTTGTTGAAATAACTTCTTGCGCGGTCCAGTGTGATGAAACCAATGTCATACGACTTTTGATAGTCGGCCTTACAATTTTTTGTACAAAATCATCACCAATAGTTTGCCAAATTGCGGGGATCTGATGAATATCTAAACGCAACAGCACCGAACCTTCAATTGAAACTCCTTTATTATCTTTTGTTGCCGCGACAATCGGAACGTCACCAAGTGCATGCACGTTTTTCTTATTAAACTCTGAAGAAATTGAATACTCCAAAGTTTGCGTGTTGAATAGCTTTGCTTTTTGCCAAAAAGGGATCTTCAAATGCAACCCCGGTGTCAGAACTTTATGCAAAACACCTCGCCCAAGATCATACACACATGCAACATATCCTGGTGGAACATGAATAAACACGCCTTTGAGAACATCCTCAACAACGAACGAATACATGAGTTTATCTAATGATTCAGCTGACATAAGCGTATGTTATACCGGTTTCGGTTTTTTGATAAAAATTTTCCTCAAGATCACGAGCATATAGGAAAAACTGATCGATGTCAAGAAGAAGAGCGACTTCACCATTGGCAGATACCATAGGAACAAAAACACAGCCAATGGGAACAAAATCCTGTAATACATGTCTGATTTGCTGACCTTCTCGCCTTTTTGTTCAAAACTAATGCCAACAAACAAAAGCAGCCCAACAATACCAGACCAAATCGCACTATTTTCCGCAATATTAAACCCGAAAAAGTCTGTGCTAATTATACCAGGATGATCAACAAACGAATACAAGAACGCGCCAATCTGTGCACTATTCACTCCGCGAATAAAAACCCAGTACAGCACTACGAAAATAAGACCTTGGATTAACAAGCTTAGTGTTTTTGCCCAAGGGCTTACACCAAACTCACGCATCAAGCCACGCACACGTTCGCGCTCGCCAACCGGATCCTTGTGAAAATCTCGCTGAATTGAATCAATACGCTTTTCAAGCATGGAATAGCGCAACTTGTTGCGCTCATCTATAAAAGAAATCGGCAACATTGCCACACGCAATCCAATGGTCATATATATAACTGCCCAACCAAAATTCTGCACCGTGTAATCATTATAGATCCACACCAGCAGATTAAACAGCGGTTCGTATAGAATTATCTGAAAAAAGTCGAAAATCATATTTAGCCTAGTATCACAATAGCACGCCAATCACTATTGCAGCAAGCAGCAAACGGTAGACGATAAACACTGTAAATGTTTGTGTTTGTAAAAATTTCATCAGTACTTTAATGGTCAAAATTCCGGTGATAAGCGCAGCAAAAAAGCCAATTATCATTGTTGGGCTTAATAATGCAGTCACCCAATCCCCTTGTTGCATAAGCTGTCCAACTTTATATAGCCCCGCACCAAGAAACACAGGCGCACCCAGCAAGAATGAAAATTCTGCAGCACGCGCGCGGTCAATGTTCAATCCAACACCTGCACTCATTGTAACTCCTGAACGTGAAACACCGGGAATCAAGGCCAAGATCTGAGCGAACCCAACAGCCACACCTTTTTCCAGCAAAATATTTTCTGCGTCATCAATTGGATTTTTATGTTTTTTGGTAGCACGATCAGCAAGCCACAAGAACAAAGAACCAAGAATCAGCCCACCGACAACAACTTGTGGTGTACGCAATGTAGTTTCAATAAAATCTGCGAAAAAATATCCTACCAGCACTGCCGGCAATGTTGCTAGTGCAATAGTTCGCAACAATCCACCATGCATAGGATGTTTATTCTGATCATAAAACCCCCACGCCATGTAGAAGAATCGCTTCCAGAACACAACCATGATTGCCAGTAACGTTCCCAAATGCACAACAACATCAAAAGCCAACCCCTGATACTCCCATCCGACTAAAAACGGAAACAACACCAAATGTCCTGATGACGATATTGGCAAAAACTCTGTAACCCCTTGTAAAACTCCTAACAATACTGGTTGAAGATACTCCATAAAATTATAGTTCACTAGTGTCCCTATGCAACACCATGTGTAATGTCCAATCAATAGTTACGCGCAATCGATTTATGAAACCGCGCAAATTCTGAATAAATACGGTACGACGCAACCACCACGCGAATCGCCCAGCAAACGCAAAAGGACCAATCTCTGCAACAGCATACCAATCGCCAATCGGCATAATATATCCTTTTTGCTTAAAATGAAATGACTTATATTTTCCCGGCTTCTCATCAACTGCCGCAAACAGATTGTGCGCTAAGACTTTCCCTACATCCATGGCTGCTTGTGCGGTCTGCGGTGCAAATGGCGCGCGCACACCATCAAGCGCCGCATTATCTCCCACAGCGAACACATGATGATCATTCGGTACATGCAATTCCGGTGTAACAATAATTTGCCCACGCTTGTTCAGCCATTTTTTATCCAAAAAATTCGGCGCAGATGATGTAACTCCAGCAGTCCAAATTGGTGTGTCTGTGTAAATCTTTTTCCCGGTGGACAATTCAACGTAGTCTGCTGTGATTTTTTTTGCACCGGTTTTGAGCAGAACCTTAACTCCTAATTTTTCCAAACGTTTTTTTGCACGCAGACCGGTTGACTCGCGAAACACATGCAACAATCGCTCCGGCCGATTTACTAAAGTAATACTTACCTCTTTATAATCAATCTCCTGATACAACGGTTTAAACGCCTTGGCCAAACCTGCCATCTGCCCGGCCAGTTCCACACCGGTTGGTCCACCACCAATTACCACAAAACTCAACAACTGCTTTCTTTTTTTCACGTTATGTTCTTTTGTTGCTGTTTCAAAAACGCGAATAATATGATTTCGCAGTGTAACAGCGTTATGCATTGTCTTGAGCGGCAAGCAATGCTCTTTTGCACCTGGAGTTCCAAAATAATTAACCTGCGAACCAAGCGCTACGACAAGATGATCATAATGTATGTCCCCAATTGAAGTTTTCACTAATTTTTTGTCAAAATCAACTTTATGCACTTCAGCTTGATAGAAATTTTCCAAGCAACAACGCACCAGTTGACGAATAGGATGCACAATATGACCCCGCTCAACAGAACCTGTTGCAACCTCATGCAACATTGGCGCAAACATAAAATAATTATTGCGATCAACAATCGTAAGCCGAATATCTTTTCGACGATGCATACGACGATGCAGTTTTTTGTACACTTCCATTCCTGCAAAACCACCACCCAAAATTACAATATGCTTCATATACTAAAAGTTCACAATATCTAATACTCCGTATACTCCGCCGATCAAAAACACAACAAGCAGTACCGCAACAATAAATGAAGCGTAATGCAACGCATATGCGCGCGCAGAAACATCGCCCTTTTCACGCGACCTCCAAAACATAG
>CAZKMQ010000016.1:0-13354 GCA_964554065.1 uncultured Gammaproteobacteria bacterium
CCCATGTCCATACACATTCACACTTAACATTATTGGCAATAAACTTCACATGCATAATGTGATTCGTAGTAATGATATGATGCTTGGGTGTCCGCATGATGCTGCTGGGTTTGCGCTTCTCAATTGTATTCTCGCAGCAAAGATTGGAGTGAAGCCGGGAAAGTACACGCACACTATTTCTAATGCTCATATCTATGACATTCATTATAAGCATGCTTGGGAATTGGTTGAACGAGAGGACACGCATCCAGCAATTAATTTTGAAGCTCAACCAGATTATTATGATCGTGCTAAAGCTGGAGATATAGAATTAGTAAAAGAAATTGTAGGCAAGCTCAAGCAAAATTACAAACCACAAAAAAGTATTAAAGGAATGGAAATAGTTTTATGAAGGTAATACTACTCATGGCAATCACAGTTGATGGAATGATCGGCACTGGATCAGATCATCTTGCGGATTGGACCAGCAAAGAGGACAAAAAATTATTTGTGAAACTGACCAAAGAGGCCGGGGTTTTGATTATGGGAAAAAACACATATGACACGATTGGTCGTCCGCTGCCAAATCGACTGAACGTGATTATGACGTTGCATCCGGAGATTGAAGAAAATATTGAAGGTTCGCTTTTGTTTACAAAAACACCACCTGCGCAACTTTTGAAAGAACTGGAAGCAAAAGGTTTTGATACAATAATTCTTGCCGGTGGTGCGACAATTAATGGACTCTTTGCAAAAGGAGGGCTAATTGATGAAATGATAGTAACAGTTGAGCCGAAATTATTTGGCGCTGGATTGCCATTATTTAAAGGAGTAAGCTTGGATCAGGATTTGGAACTTTTGAGTCATGAAAAAATTAATGAGCACGCAATTAAGCTTCATTATAAATTCAAATAAATATGTTGTTAAACAAAAATGAGTTACAAAAATATATCCAGGAGGAAAAAATCGTTTTTGAGCCACAGCTGGACGGCTTTCAGATTCAACCAAACTCAATTGATCTTCGTTTGGGGTGGAGTTTTTATGTCCCAAAAACAACGCAGTACACAGAGCAGGGGCGCATGGGTGTTTCAGCAGATTACCTAGAGTATGAACAGCCAAAAGAATATTATGATTTGGTGAAATTAAGTCCTGGGCAGGTTTTTGAAATTCAGCCACGTGAGTTTGTGATTATTTCAACTCTTGAAAAAGTAACGCTCAAGCACGGTTCAGTTGCAGCAACATTATATCCGCGCAGTTCAGTGATGCGTCGCGGGCTGATTGTTGAAGGTGGAGTGATTGATGCGTTCTATTCAGGTCACTTAACTATTCCAGTTTTTAACAGCACATCGCATGCTATTAAAATGTACCCAGGTGAGCGCATGTGTCAGCTTATGTTTCACCAGTTGAGTTCAGTTTTGAGTGAGGAAGAAGCAAGCAAACATGGATTGGGCAATGCAAAGTACATGGATGCAACACCTTATGGACTTGAAGCAAAATCAGATACAAAAAACGAAGTGGACTCAATTAAGAGTGGAGATATTTCAGGTTTGAAAAATGAATTTCCAATTGAGCCACCGGCAAAAACACCGACTGCTACTGCAACGCAACAACCCATTACTATAAAGGAAGCAAGGCCAGTAGAAAAATATCCATACTTGCCAGAGGGGCGAACGATTTTGTATGCAGCAGAATCTCATCCGCATATGGCTGCAGCTAAAGAAATGGCAAGGCAATCTAAGGGATGCAAGCAAAATGTTGGTGTTGTGATTGTTAAAGATGATCAAGTGGTTGCGCGCGGTGCTAACTGCATTGAGATTGCAAAGCAGTCAATGTATTGTCCGCGCGGTGTTCTTGGGTGTAAAAGTGGAGAAGGTTATGAGTATTGCAATACATGTCTTGGTTCTCATGGTGAGTATGCGGCAATTGTTGATGCGCAACAAAATAATGTAGACACTCGCGGCGCTGATGTGTACTTGTACGGACATTGGTGGGCATGTGAACCATGTTGGAATGTAATGATTGAGGCAGGAATCAAAGATTTTTATCTGCTTGACACCGCAGATGAGCAGTTTAAAAAAGTTGAATGGTCAAAACCGCAGTGGTCACAAACTGTGCGGACGTATGTGTCCGGTGCGCTAACTAATGCACCGGATGAAACACGTCGTATGTATGAGCTCGTCGGTGTGGCGCTAGATATGGCGAATCTCAATCCATTTATTCCTCATTTATATAGTGACCCAAACAATCCGGAAGAATTAAAAAATGCATCACCAGCAGAAGTGTACATACATGATAAGAATATGGTAACAAGTAGTCAGGTCATGATTGCATTTCTTGATCAGCCATCATTTGGCGTTGGTCAGGAGATTCAGATTGCGCAAGAAAATAATATTCCAATTATTGGTGTGGCACATGTTGATGCTAAGATTTCACGTATGCCACTCGGCGTATCACAAATGCAAACTTGTATTGGCTACACTGACGTTGCGGATCTTTTGCAAAAACTCAACCAAGCGTTGTATGATGTGGTTGTTCCTCGTTTTGGGAATTAACCTCATATGAAAACCATTCTCGGATTTGTAGGAAGTATTGCATCAGGAAAAGGAACCGCGTGCGTCTACTTACAAGAAAAACATTCAGCCGGTTACGTCCGGTATTCAACCATGCTTCGTGACATGGCAACTCGTTTGTATTTGCCGCACTCGCGTGATGTTTTAATAAAAATGTCTGAAGCAATTCGTGAAAAGTTCGGAGACGACATTATGGCAAAAGTTGTGCGCCAAGAAGTAGAGGAGTCTGATGCAGCAGTTGTATGCATTGACGGGATTCGTCGGCCAAAGGATATTGCAGTGCTTTCTGAAATGGAAGGGTTCAAATTGGTACATATTAATGCAGATATGCAAACACGCTATGAGAGATTGATTGCACGAACAGAAAATAGTGATGATGGAACAAAAACATTTGAGCAGTTTGAAGCTGACCACCAGCGGAGTACAGAAGTAACTATTGCTGAGGTTTCGTCTGGTGCAGATGTGGTGGTTGATAACAGTGGAAGCTTCGAAGAGTTGTATGCACAGTTAGACAAACTTGTATGAAAGGCAAATTCATCATGATCGATGGGATTGATGGTTCAGGGAAGAGTACTATCATGAACATGTGGCAAGAGATTCTTGAGGCACAAGGCAAGAAATTATTTTTATTGAAAGATTTTTGGCAGGAGAATGGTCGTCATCCGCGTGCAGATGAAATTCCTGATGACACGTATGCGATTATTTCCGCTGAGCCAACGTATGTTTGGACAGGCAGTTCGATATGAGATGGTGCAGAATGGAACCGATTATTCACCACTGGCTATTGCAACAGGATTTGCATTGCAGAGGTTGGTGTTGTACAAGCGGGTGTTGCTTCCGGCGCTAGAACGTGGTATTCATATTTTGCAAGATCGAGGAGTTTCAACATCATTGTGCTATCAATCGCAAGCACCGCTTAATATAGAAATTGTTGCTGGACTAGAAGGCAACGCGTTTGCACTCGAGCATGCGCCAGATGTGCTTATGCTCATGGATATCACACCGGAGCGGTGTATGGAGCGTTTGTCCGGTCGCAAAGAAAAAGATGATAATGCGATTTTTGAAAAACTGGATTTGCAAAAACAATTTGCCACATGTTACACCT
The DNA here is from genome assembly GCA_964554065.1 of uncultured Gammaproteobacteria bacterium. Taxonomy (GTDB): domain Bacteria; phylum Patescibacteriota; class Patescibacteriia; order Magasanikbacterales; family JBBTQS01; genus CAZKMQ01. Next base: position 3,655 of record CAZKMQ010000016.1, read on the forward strand.
CCGGCGAATTTACTCAATTATTTATATCTCGCGGCACACAGATCGAGCGCTTTAATAGTGATCAGGAACTTGCTATACTGAAACCGCAATTAGAATCATTACTTACGAAGTTTTTATGAGTACACAAACACACATGGGTGTTTTTGAAGGGGGGATGAGTTTATATAAGAAGGGCTGGAAATTGTTGACCAAACTTGGGGCGTTCATGCTTATATTTTCTGGTGCTTTCACGGTTTTTGGTGCGCTGATTGGTGTACTTGCTGTTATGGTTTTCGGTCCGATGTTAAATGAGCAATTAGTTAAGGCCCTTGATCTTGATGCCATTGGTATAGCTGATAAAATTGGAGCGCTTGGGCCATGGGCAGTTGGTATTCTTGCATTGGTGTTCATTGCAGTTGCTATTGCCGTTGGTATATGGATACAACTTGCGCTCATCCGCGCTATTGATGATACAGCAAAAAAAGATGGTCATCGGTCATTTCGTCGGTCATTTGGTGACGCGAAAAAGCATATTGGAGCTGGAATTGGTGCGTTGTTTTTCGTAGTATTGTTCTGGTTAGTTATGGCAGCGATAGCAATTGGTGCATTTGTAGGTTTTTCTATTCTAAATGTTCAATGGGCAGGAGTGATAGCAGCATTGATGATATTTCCACTTATAATCTGGTTCATGGTTATCACTGCTTTCATTCTGTACGAAGTTACATTGAAAGACATGAAGCCGATTGCTTCAATCAAATCAAGTATTGCGCTGATTAAAGGAAAGTGGTGGAGCACGTTTTTTGAACTGATTCTCATTGGCATTGCTATGAGTGTTCTTAGTTTTATTGCTACAACAGCGCTTTCTCTCATCTTCAAACTGGCGTTGTTGCCATTTGGTGAAGGTGGGCTAGTAGCAGCAAACATACTAGGGCAGTATCTTCCTGTAATAGTAATAACACCGCTAGCAGCATGCATGTACTATGTTTTGTATCGCAAGTTGCAAGGAGATAGTCACAAAGTATATCATGGTGGAGCAGTAGCAGCACCAAAGGAAAGTAATAAAGTAAAAGCAGAAGATCTTGTTCCCTAGAAAATAATATATGGAGTACATGCCTGTGATTGGACTTGAGATTCATGTTCAGTTGAAAACCAATTCAAAAATGTTTTGCGGTTGCGCAAATCGTCTAGAAGATGTCCGTATTAATACGGACATCTGTCCTGTTTGTACGGGGCAGCCGGGGTCGTTGCCCGTGCCTAATCTTCAGGCTGTGCAATATGCGATCAAAGGATCTTTGGCGCTCAACTGTGAGATTAATGCACAGTCTAAGTTTGATCGAAAGAATTATTTTTATCCGGATTTGCCAAAGGGGTATCAGATTTCACAGTTTGATCAGCCGATTGGTGAGCATGGTTCGTTTAGTATTACTGTGCAACATGCTGATGGTCATACGTATGATAAGACAGTTGGTATTACGCGTTTGCACCTTGAAGAAGACGCGGCAAAGTTGTTGCATCGCAATGGGATGTCTTTGGTTGATTATAATCGCGCCAGTACACCACTTGCTGAGATTGTTACAGAGCCAGATATGCGAAGTGCAGAAGAGGCGAAGAAATTTTTGCAGGAATTGCAGATGATGATTCGGTATCTTGGGATTTCAGACGCTGATATGGAAAAAGGACAGATGCGCTGTGATGTGAATATTAGTTTGTTGCCGGAAGAAGCTCTCAAAGATAAAGATGAAGTGACGCTCAAGGACGTTGAGCTGCATCCAAAGACAGAAATTAAAAATGTTAACTCGTTCCGTTCAGTTGAACGAGCAATTCATCATGAAATTGCGCGGCAGACCGCATTGTGGGATCAAGGTTCGCCACCTGATGTAACCACAACACGTGGGTGGGATGATACTAAGCAAATTACAACTGAACAAAGAACGAAAGAATCGATGGGTGATTATCGTTATTTTCCTGAACCGGATATTCCGCCGATGAACTTGGCAGGCATGGCGCAGAAAACAAGGTTGCCGGAATTGCCAGCTGATCGTCGCGCGCGTTTTAAAAAAGAATATGGTTTTGCAGACGAAGATATTGAATTGTTTGTGCAGAATAAAGCTTTGGGAAATTACGCGGAGCAAGTTTATTCTGATTTTGGCGCTTGGTTGAATAGTACTGGCAGATCTGTTGATGATCATAAGGAGCAAGCAACTAAATTAATTGGAGGCTGGATTACAAACAAGCTCATGGCACGCATGATGGATAAGAAAGTGTCTGTTGCGCAATTAAAAATTACCGGTGAAAATTTTGCCGAGTTTGTGACACTGATTTTTGATAAAAAAATCAATAGCACGAATGCGCAAAAGTTACTGGACATGATGATAGAAACTGGCGCGGATCCTTCGCACCTAATGGAGGAGCATGGATTAGGGCAGGTGAGTGATGGTGGGTTGATTACCGAGGTGGTTGAAAAAGTTATTACCGCGTATCCAAAACAAGTTGATGAGTATAGAGGAGGAAAAGAAACTGTTATGAAATTCTTAGTTGGTATGTGTATGAAGGAAACTGAAGGGAGCGCGGATCCTAAATTAGTCCAAGAAGAATTACTCAAACAGCTTAAATAAATATGCGACTACTAAAGATTCAGAAAAACAAATCGTGGCGTAACAAAATTGTGCTGCTGCGTTGTGATATGAATGTTCCGGTGCATAGTGGTCGTGTAACTGATGACAGTCGCATCCGATCTTCATTGCCAAGCATAATTGGTTTGTCGCGTTTGGGTGCTAAAGTTGTTGTTGTGTCGCATCTTGGTCGACCGGGTGGAAAAAAGATTTCATCACTAACACTCAAGCCAGTTGCAAAGCGATTATCTACTCGTTTGAAAAAGCCGGTAGAGTTTTTTATGGCGGCGATTGGTTCAAAAGTTTTAAAGAAAAAAATTAACGCAATGCAGTCAGGCGACATTGTTATATTGGAGAACATTCGGTTTTATCCAGGTGAGAAAAAGAATAGCGCGACATTTGTAAAGCAGCTTGCTTCGCTTGCAGATGTGTATGTGAATGATGGATTTGCTGTTGCACATCGTGATACAGCAAGTGTGAGTGGAGTTACTAAGTTTTTACCATCATATGCAGGATTGTTGATCCAAAGTGAAATCGCGGCAATGAAAAAAGCGCTTCGTCCTAAAAAACCTGCAGTGTTAATTATTGGTGGAATAAAAATTGAAACCAAACTGCCCGCAATCCGTAATCTGTTACCAAAGTTTGATTATGTGTTGGTGAGTGGTGGGGTTTTTAATACTATGCTTGCGGCAAAAGGATATGGAATTGGAAGTTCGCGTATTGATAAAAAATATTTCAAAGAAGCGTTGTGGTTGTGGCGACAGAAAAAAGTCATGACACCGGTGGACATTGCGATGGGAACGCGCGAAGGGAAGCGTGTGCGACATATTGCTGTGCCGCGAACAAAAGCGCAACTTGGCAAAGCGCCGTTAGAGGTAATGGATATTGGACCAGCAACTATTACACTGTATGAAGAAATTATCGCTACAACCAAAACAATTGTGTGGAATGGTCCGGTAGGGTATAGCGAACAGAAGCAGTATCGATTAGGTATGGATGCTTTGGGAACAGCAGTTGGCAAGCGGGCTAAAGCTGGACATTTTGTGCTTATTGGTGGCGGTGAAACTGTGGAATCTATGAGGCGGCACAATATGTTACAATACATAACACATGTAAGTACTGGCGGAGGGGCTATGCTTGAATATTTATCAGGCAAATCGTTGCCAGGTCTATCCGCCTTAGGCAAGTAACTAACTCGCTCAAAAAAATTTAACAACAATAACTATTATTTACGAAATTCGTTAACAACCGTCTATGGCTAAAGGAGTGATCAAAGAAATCAAAGCGCGTGAGATTATTGATTCGCGTGGTAATCCAACTGTTGCCGTCATAGTTACATTAAACAACGGTGTTGTTGGTCGTGCAAGCGTGCCATCTGGCGCATCAACCGGCGTGCATGAAGCACATGAACTTCGTGATGGAGATAAGAAGCGCTACGACGGAAAGGGTGTGCTCAAGGCAGTACGAAATGTGAATGTAAAAATTGCCAAAGCACTCAAAGGTGCAGACCCAGCAAAGCAGCGCAAGATTGATGATACTATGATCGCTTTAGATGGAACAGAGAATAAGACTAAGCTTGGCGCTAATGCAATTCTTGGAGTGTCTCTTGCGTGTGCTCATGCTGCTGCACTTCAAGCGAACAAGCCTTTGTATAAACATATTCGTAGTTTGTGGAACCGAAAGGAAAAGAAATGGCGCATGCCACAGCCGACCATGAATGTGATTAATGGTGGACAACATGCGAACAGCGGATTGCAAGTACAAGAGTTCATGCTTGTTCCTTTTGCAAAGAAGTTCAAAGAACGTGTGCGCATGGGTTCAGAAGTTTTTCAAACATTGAAAAAAATGCTCGACAAAGCCGGGTATGCAACTGGTGTAGGTGATGAAGGTGGATTTGCGCCAAAGTTCAAGACTGAAGAGCAGGCATTCTCGTTTCTTATGCGCGCAATTAAAAAAGCGGGTTACTTGCCGGGTAAAGAAGTGGCGCTCGCTACAGATATTGCAGCATCAGAGTTTTATGAAGACGGAAAGTATGAGTTGAAAAAAGGAAAGAAGTGGTCGCCAGAGAAAATGATGGACAAGGTGAAGTCGTGGCAAGATAAGTATCCACTCGTTTCAATTGAAGATCCTTTGGATGAAGATGACTGGGCGAATTGGCGAACTATTACCAGGATGCTTGGCAAGAAATCTGCAGTGGTTGGTGATGATTTATTTGTAACTAATGTGTCGCGGTTGCAAAATGGAATTGATAATAAGGTGGCGAATGCAATTTTGATTAAAGTAAACCAAATCGGATCGCTCAGCGAAACACTTGATGCAATTAAGCTTGCACAAAAGAATGGATATAAAGTTTCTATTTCTCATCGTTCGGGCGAGACATCAGATACCACGATTGCGGATTTAGCTGTTGCGGTAAATGCAGATTATCTGAAGTCTGGGTCTATGTCACGCAGCGAGCGAGTTGGAAAATATAATCGTGTAATGGAAATCGAAGCCGAATTATAATTATATGGACCAAACCAAAATAAAACCAGTAGTACTTATCATCTGTGACGGGCTCGGTGTTGCGCCAGCAAGCAAAGGAAATGCAGTTGCACTTGCTAAGACTCCGGTTTTGGATAAGCTTATTAGTACATATCCTGCAATGACGATTATTGCATCTGGTGTTGAAGTTGGTTTGAGTCGTGGTGAAATGGGGAATTCAGAAGTAGGACATTTGAACATTGGTGCAGGTCGTGTGTATTATCAGATGTTCCCGCGTATTCAAAAGTCTGTTGCAGATGAGTCGTTTCACGAACTTGAAGCGCTGACTGGTGCGGTAGAGCATGCAAAGAAGAATGGCAGCAAGTTACATATTATGGGAATTGTGAGCCCAGGGAATGTACATGGTTCTGAAGAACATATTTGGGCGCTGCTTAAGATGGCAAAAGATAAAGGCTCGCAGCAAGTGTATGTGCATGCTTTTCTTGATGGGCGCGACGTTGGGTTTGATACCGGAAAGAAATTCATCGAACGCCTACAAGAAAAAATGAAAGAGTTGGGTATCGGAAAGATCGCGTCGATTTCTGGACGATTCTATTCGATGGATCGTGATAATCGTTGGGATCGTGTACAAGCGGCATATGATGTTATTACAAAAGGTGAAGGAAAAGCAAAAGGTGATGATCCGCTCAAGCTTATTCAGGATTCCTATGATGCAAAAGTATATGATGAAGAGTTCGTGCCAACCGTAATTACTGAAGGTGGAAATCCTGTTGCAACCGTAAGCAACGGCGATGCAATTATTTTTAGCAACTTTCGTCCAGACCGTGCGCGTGAAATTACGCAAGCATTTGTTGTCCCGAATTTTGAAAAGTTTCAGCGTGAATATATTACGGATCTGTACTTTGGTGCAATGGCAGAATATGAGAAAGGACTTCCGGTAGAGGTTGCATTTCCACCAGAAGTTGTAAAAAATAGCATGGCAGAAGTTATTAGCGCAGCTGGACTGAATCAGTTTCATGTTGCTGAGACGGAGAAATATGCACACGTTACTTTTTTTCTGAATGGAACGGTTGAAGAGCCGTTCAAGGGGGAGGATCGCAAGATTGTTCCGTCACCAAAAGTGGATTCATATGCAAAGGCGCCCGAGATGTCTGCCGCAGGTGTGGCTAAGGAAACGGTTAAAGCAATTGAATCTGGGAAATATGATTTCGTTGTGCTTAACTTGGCTAACGCTGACATGGTGGCACACACTGGAGATCTTGATGCATCGATCAAAGGTGTAGAAGCAGTGGATGCTGCTGTTGGAAAGATAGTTGATGCAACTTTGGCAAAGGGTGGTGCGGCACTTATTACTGCAGATCATGGTAACGGAGAAGAGCTTACGAATATTCATACTGGAGAAATGGACAAGGAACATAGCACTAATCCGATTCCATTTATCATTATTGGAAAACAATGGGAAGGTATTAGCGGTCCAGCCGGCGATATCATTGAGGGGGACTTAAGTATCTCACCACCAGTTGGCATCCTTGCAGATGTGGCCCCAACTGTGCTACATATATTAGGAGTGGAACAGCCTGAAGATATGACCGGTAGGTCATTGATATAAAATACTATGGGAAGAAAACCAGACGCAGAAGAGGGGATGGAAGAATATACAAATTGGAAGGCACCAGATACTGGCGCTGAATTGAACGTGCCAGATCGTGAGAAGCGCATTGCTCAATTGAGAATTGAAGTAGCGCAAGAATCATGGGGCGGAAATGACGGACCTTATGAGAATGATCGATCGTCTGAAAAGCAGGCTGAGGAAAGTTTGCGTCGCAAGCAAGAACTTGCTGCGCTTGGCGCGTCGCCAAAGTTAGAGGCGCCATATCGCAAAAGAAAAGGAATGGGGTCAAGCGAAACAGAGTCGGTAGAAGATTTCGCAATTCGCGAAAGTCATTTTAATGAAGTGCAAGATTATTTGGCAGATCCAGATCCACAAATGTCTGCTATGGTTATTGCAAAAGATTTGAAAATGGCAGCTATAAATCCAGAGGACGAACGTATTCGCATTGATCTCAAAGATTATTTTCCTGATGTTCCACAAGATCAATATGGTGCACTTGCAGATGAGTTCCGAAGACAACAAAAAGCACATCATGATTTTATTAAAGAGTTTGGACCAGAAAAAAAATGAAAATAGTAATCCGCGCAGGAGGGCATGGTACACGATTGTGGCCATTGTCTCGCAAGCGCAAACCAAAACAATTTCATAAGTTATTTGGCGAGAAGACACTGCTTCGCCAAACTTTTGAACGTGTGTTTCCGCTCGTTGAACAGGCGGATGATATTTTTGTTTCTATAAATGAAGAATACGTGGAGTTGCTAGCCGAAGTAGTTCCAGAAATTCCATCTCGCAATTATATTCTAGAACCTGAGGTTCGTAATACTGGACCAGCTATTGCGCTTGAAACCGCATTCTTGCTTGATCGTGGTGTAGTCAAAGATGAGATGGTTGCAACTATTCCTTCGGACGATTTTATTGGTAATGAGAAAGCGTTTCATTCAATGATGGAGGTTGTTGAGAAGTTTTTGAAAGATTATTCCGACTATGTAGTGGCGCCTGCTGTTGTGCCAAGCCTTGCTAGTGATGGGTTCACGTACATGAGTCCTGGTCAGCTTGTTGGTAGTGTGCACACATACAATTTTAATTTGGTCGCAGACTGGATTGAAAAGCCTGGGCAGGCTGAGTCTCGCGAGCTTATTAATTCCGGCAGGTACTTTGCGCACGTGGGAATGTATATGTGGCATTTGGGAACTGCGGAAAATTTGTTTGAAAAATATCAGAAGGAAGCTTGGGAGCATGTGCAAGCAGCAGTTGCTGGCATGGAAGATAATGATGGAGCAGTTGTGCATGAGAATTATACGCTGTTGCCAAAGGAGTCTATTGAAACATTTCTTATTCATCATGCTACTGAAGTTGCTATGGTTGTTGATGAGGAGATGCAGTGGAGTGATATTGGTAAGTGGCAGATTGTGAAGCACTTGAAAAAAGTAGACACTCAAGGTAGTGTGCATGATGGTAAAGTTGTAGCTCATAATAGTTCGGGGAATTTCGTTATGGCACCTGATGGAAAAGTAATTGCTGTGGTTGGAATGGAAGATGTGGTGGTGGTGGATACTGATGACGCGCTACTCGTGTGTCGTGCTGAGCACAGTGGGGATGTGAAAGAAGTATTGAAACAAGTAAAAGATATTGAAGACGGACGCTTCATGTAATATGAAAAAAACCACGCTCACAATTGGAATTATCTTGGCCGTACTCTACGGCTTTTCTTTGCTTAGCCGTATTTATTGGGGAAGTGGAGAAGGTGAGGCGCAGATTATTATTGCTAAGGGTGATACCCTTGTGGACATTGCTGGTCAGCTTGTGGCAAGCGAAGTTTTAGTGGAAAACGACATTTGGCTTTTTGATTTATACGCTCGCATAACTGACAAAGATCGCGCGATTAAAGCAGGTGAGTTCACTTTGGCTCAGAGTATGCCGATCGCAGATATCCTTGGTGCGCTTTCGGTTTCATCAGGTAGTGAGAAGACGTTAACCTTTATTGAGGGGTGGGACCTTCGTGATATTGCAGAATATCTTATTGAGCAAGAAGTTATTGATGACGAGGAAGATCTGTATGAAGTGACTGGAATTCCAGCGCGTGATTATCGTACTCAGAAAGGAAAGCCATCTGTTCCTTTTGAAGCAATAGCATATGAAAAACCATCATGGGTAAGTCTTGAGGGTTTTCTTTTTCCAGAAACCTATCGCGTTTATAGTAATGCAACTGTGGATGAGGTGATCGAAACAATGGTGGACGAGTTTGCAAATCAAATCGGCGATACCAAAGAGCAATATAAAGATTACACATTCTACGAAATGCTCGTTATGGCAAGTATTCTTGAAGCAGAAGTGCAGTCATCTGAAGATCGGAGATTGGTGGCGGATATTATGTGGCGGCGATTGGAGAATGGCTGGCCGTTGCAAGTTGATTCATCGGTGAATTATGTTTTGGACAAAAACAATCCGTCAGCATCTGCGCAAGATTTGAAAGCGGATTCACCGTACAACACATATAAGAATAAAGGATTGCCAATTGGGCCAATTAACAACCCAAGTGCAGATTCTTTTGATGCCGCGCTAAATCCGAAAGCAAATGATTATTGGTTTTTCTTAACCTCTCCTGATGGTACTGTGCACTACGCGCGAACTATTGAGGAGCATGCGGCTAATCGTAAATATTTGTAGTAATGGCAACTTCAATTGAAGATTACAATTACGATTTACCAAAATCTTTCATCGCGCAAAAATCAGTTGAGCCACGCGACCAAAGTAAATTGATGGTTTTGGATAAGGAGGCCGGTGCTGTGGAGCATCGGCAGTTTTTTGAAATAGAAGAATATTTGCAGCCCAGTGATTTATTGGTTTGGAATAACACTAAAGTGTTTAAGGCACGGCTTTTTGGCAAAACTTCGCGCGGAGCTGAAGTGGAAATTTTTTTATTAAATCCTATTGATGATTTTTCTTGGGAGGTTTTAGCGCGGCCGGGAAAAAAATTATCTTTGGGCGACAAGGTTACATTTGCGGAGAATTT
>CAZKMQ010000017.1:0-13315 GCA_964554065.1 uncultured Gammaproteobacteria bacterium
TTTTCCCTCCATATCATGGTGGAATGGGATATGCCGCACAGGCGCACGCACAGCTTATGGCTGAGCGTGGTTTTTCGATAGAAGTGTATACACCAGCATACAAGCGCAAACCCGGCAAAGAAAAACGCGGTGAGTATTTAATTAATTGGGTAAAACCGTCTTTTAAGTTTGGAAATGCAGCACGGATTAATCTTGATATTTCTAATGCTGACATTATTCATTTGCACTTTCCATTTTACGGAACTGCTGAGCTTTTGCCGAGCTGGAAGGCGAAATATCCTGATAAGAAGTTCATCGTGACTTATCATATGGATCCAATTGCAGCGGGCATCAAGGGTATTATTTTCAATTGGTATGCGCGTAAGCATACACCTCAAATTCTTGCGGCAGCTGACATTGTTGTTGTTAGTTCAATGGATTATGCACTTGCGAATTCCAACAAAGATTTTTTTGAAAAAAATAAATCAAAGTGCGTGGAAATTCCTTTTGCAGTAGACACAAAACGGTTTTATCCACAGCCAAAAGATGAACAATTGTTGTTAAGTAACAATATTAATCCGAATATGCCGACCGTATTGTTCGTTGGTGGTATGGATGCTGCACATGCTTTTAAAGATGTTGATGTTCTTCTTGCGGCGTTTGCACAAGTGCAAACGCCAGCTCAACTTATTCTTGTTGGCGATGGAAATCAAAAAAAGAATTTTCAAGATTTAGCAAAAAAGTTGGAGATAAAAAATAATGTGTTCTTTATTGGTAGTGTTGACTATGACTATTTGCCTAAGTGGTACAACACAGCTGATGTATTTGTTTTGCCGTCGCGTAATCGCGGAGAAGCTTTCGGCTTAGTGTTACTTGAAGCTATGGCAAGTGGGGTAGTATGCATTGCATCAAATCTTCCTGGTGTTCGAACTGTGCTCGCGCAAGGAAATTGTGGTATACTTACAACAGTCGATGATGTAGATGGTCTTGCAAAAAGCATTACTAATGTTCTTCAAGACATACCAACACGTACGCGTCTTGCACAAGCTGGGCTAGATCGTGTTGCACTACACTACCAACTAAATAATTTTGCTGATGCAACAGCTCAGCTTTATCATTAATTTTTTAAATTAGTAATTTAATATGAATGAATTAGCACTGCACACTTCGTTGCTTCTATTGCGAATTGTGATTGGTCTCATGTTCATGAGCCATGGCTATCCAAAAGTGTTTGAAAAGAAAGCACACAATGGACTTGCCAAAATGTTAAAGAAATTGCGTGTACCTGCGCCGCAGCTATTTGCGCATGTGGTTGGATTTGTAGAATTCTTTGGCGGATTATTTATCCTTATTGGGTTCATGACACCTGTTTGGGCATTTTTGATCGCAATGATAATGATTGTGGCAATCGCACTTACTGGCGTAGAAAAGGGATTTAAGCATGGTTATGAGACGAATCTGCTCGTATTCGTAGTATGCTTGATGCTCTTTATGTTAGGTGGAGGAGCATTTTCTGTTGGTGCAGTGATGGGAATGTAATCGAGCTTGTAAATGCTAGGAGGGAAGTTGATCTTACTTCTTCTGTAATTATATGAAAAAGAAATTTCGAAAAGGTTTATTACTAGGACTAGCTGTTGGTGTTTTTGCATCCAAGTATTTGCAAACCCCAGAAGGAAAGAAGAAGAAAGCCGAACTTAAGAAAAAGGCAAACGCCTTGCTTAAAGAGGCTCAAGGTCAGCTCGCTGGGATTGAGAAACCCACTCGCGCTGCATATAACAAGATGAGTAAGCAACTGGTGAATCAGTACGCTAAGCGCAATGAGATTGCAGGAGATGTAAAAGAGTTTTTGTCTGAATATTTACAAAGTCAATGGCATGAGTTTGAGCCAAAGGCTAAGAAAGTAGTAAAGAAAGCAAAGAAGAAGTTGCGAAGTACCCGGAAGGTAAAAAAATAAGTACAATAGGAAAAACCTCGGAAGGCTTGTGCTATTTGAGCAGGCGTCTATTCCGAGGTTTTTTTGGTTCTGGCAGCTTCCACAATATGTGAAGGTTCTCCTGTTGCCAGAAATTATATTACCATTTTAAGAATATCTTGTCAACTAACGCATGAAAATCGCTGTCCCGCGTGTCCGACTAATTGAACTTCCTTTTCGTCGCTGTTTTATTGCCCACATGCCAGGTCCTAGTGCAATTATGAACATTGATACTGCTGCCATCCATAAGTGCTGATCCTGCAAAAGGCCACGTAAACCAACAATAAATCCGTCGTATAATCCGGTACTTATGTTGAACCACTGGAATCCAAGGAAAACCGTTATTAAAATAAGTGTACTTATCCATGCTCCTATGCGCCAATGCCAGCCTGTGATTAGCATAATAGCTGCTAGTACTTCAAGTGGGGCAAGTGCATATGCGTAACCAGTAGCAAGAAAGTTCGGCATCAGGCCAAATCCTTGTACCTGAAATACAAAACCTGCCATATCAACAAATTTGTAATAAGCCTCAATTAGTAGGATAAGCGACAGGCCTAATCGAGATGAGAACAGTATAAGCGGAATAATCTGCATAATTTGGTGTTAGTATTGACAAAATTAGTATATCATGTATACTGTTTTTAGTTTTTTAACAGGTGGTTTTAGATTGCGTATCAAGTGTATGTGGTTCGAGACTTCCAAAATAGGGGCAAGCTTATATCTCACATCTGTGTGTGGTACAAGTGTGCTAATGGTGAAGTAGTTGCAGTATATAGGAATCGATCAAGAGCTGAAGGCTTGTGGTAGGCAATCTACTGTCTACAGAGCACTTCTTAGTGCGATCGAGGCAAATGGCGGGAGTGGTGTGCATCTTAGGATGCTGCTCACTGACATCACTGAGGGAAACAAGTTCCTGACAGATCTGGCACGCAGCCTAATTGGCAATCCATGGCCAATCGTTAACACTCCTTTCAAAGTGGACGTTGATTACAAGTTGCCTATTGGTGAATTTCTTGGTCAGCACTATGATGACGTGCTAAAGGTTGCTGAAGGCCTTCGTCGAAGTAGGTTCACAGAGGATCTCACCGGCGCGACTGGTTATGTGAAGCTTCTGCATAGTACTTCTGCTCTGTGCATGATTCAAGAAGGGATTGATCCAAAGTGCGTTCACCGAAAGCTCAATGATGTGAATGGAGTGGTGCAGATAAACGCCTGCTTTGCAGGTGTTCGTGAGCTGGTGGTTTTCTGCAAGGATCGCATATCTATGCTAGGTAGCAGCTCAGACATCATGGCTCTGGGCTCTCTAGTGGGCGGAACAGATGATCCGAGTTGGACATACCCAATCGTCAGCAGCTATGGAGATGGCTCAGTTCAACTCAGTTGGCATGGATTTGGAGGAAGGGCTGGGCATTGGGCCTCAAGTTCTAACTTCTACTTGGTTCGCTGCCATGAAGATGGTACTCTTTCCGGTGTGCCTGAGGATGACGACCAGTAGCTGCTAGCAACTGCAAATAAAAAGACTAGCTGATAACACAGCCGGTCTTTTTTGATTTTAGACTAATTTCTTTAATTCCTCTTTAACAACGTTGCGATCATCCCATGGTAGCTTTTTTCCACCGATTACAATGGATTGTTCAGCACCCTTACCGGTAATAGCAACTAAGTCACCGCCATGTGCAAGCGAGAGCGCTTTGGCTATTCCCGCACGACGATCTTCAACTAAAAATATATCTTTGTCGCGTACCTTGCCCACAGCAACTGCTGCCACTGCAATATCTTCCATAATTGGTGTAGGATCGTCTTCATATGGGTCTACATTGCTTACTATTACGTAATCAGCCAGCTCTCCCACTTGTTTACCCATAATCGGACGTTTGGCTTTGTCACGTCCACCGCCTTCAGCTCCGAGCAGTACAATTATCTTTTGCGAGTCATGCTTGCGAATTGCGTGTAGTGCTTCAAGCAGTCCACCCATAGACTCTTTCTCATGCGCATAATCCACCCAGCAGCTGAAGTTCTGGCCCTCGTCAATATGTTCCATTCTTCCAGGGACACCTGTGAGAGCCTTAATACCAGAAGAACATTCAATAGGCGAAAGACCAAGTGCAATTCCAGTGCTAATTGCAGCAAGTGCATTTTCAACGTTGAAAAAGCCAGGAAATTGCACAGTAAACTTGGTTTTCAGTGCAGTGAATTGAACGCCGCGTTCACTGTGTTCGATGTTAGTTGCCATTATATCGCCTGTGCTTTCAATTGCATATGTGCGTGTGATACTGCTCTTGTAGTTTCTAAAGAATCCAACTTGATCTGAGTCATTATTCAAAATCATGGTTGTGTGTGTTTTTGAAGAGTGTTCAAGTGCTGCAAATAACTTCTGCTTAGCTGCGCGATACTTTTCAAAACTACCACCATGCGATGGTAAGTGCTCAGGAGTTAAATTAGTAAATACAGCTATATCAAAATCTATGCCTTTGTGGCGTGATTGCTTAATGCCTTCAGATGTTACTTCAAGCACTGCATGTGTACATCCTGCAGTAACTGCATCGCGAAGAAATTTTTGAATAACCCAAGGGCCTGGCATGGATAAATGGTACGGATTTAGTTCTTCTTTGTCCCCAACACGAAAGTTCGCTGTACCTGTAAGTGCGGTCTTTCGGCCAGAGCTTTGCAAGACAGACCAAATGAAGTTGCACGTGGTAGATTTGCCCTTAGTTCCTGTCGCTCCTATAACAATAAGCTCGCGTGATGGATGACCATAGCGCAATGACGCAAGATGCGCCTGAATTGAGTGATACCAAAGGAGTACAAATTCAGGAGTGAGTTTTCGCAGGATTTTTTTCATGTATTAATTCGCTGCTTCAATTGGTGGAATGTAATTGTCAGCAAGTGTTTCAGGTTCAAATCGATCTTGTTCAACTAAGTATGACATTATTGAAATAATTTCACGTTGTTTGTCAGTGAATTTTGCATTATCATTTGCCATATTTTCAGTTGCTGCAATAAATTCTTTTTTTACTTCCTCAAAACCTTCCTGGCCAGCTGCGCCGTTGCGGTACATCTTTGTGAGTTGATCGTACGCAGCAAACGGATTTCCACCATTTAGATTAGTTAGTACAAGATTTGCAGATGAATCTAGTGCTATTTTATCCATTTTCTCCATAACTTCTTCAGGTGTGTATTCTATCTTTGGTTTAACTAATTCAGGGAACAGGTTTGCTAATCTCAGATCACCACTGTCTAGTTGGGTAAGCATCTGCATGTAATGCTCTTTTGTGCTGGCAAGTATTGATTCATCTTTAAGTTCTTCGGTAATTTTTAGTTTGAGTAGTTCCTGAATCATGTCCAGTGATTCCTTGTCCATGGTCACGCTTTTGGCCTTCTCTCCTCTTAGAAGGAATATTATATTTTGATATGCCTTATCAATATCAGTACTTTGATCTTCTAGGTTCGCAATAGCGCGCTCCAAATATACACGCCCCATCCTTGCTTTGAATTTATCATTTTTGTTTGGTTTTGCATCCTCAACTGTGGGTCTTCGAGAATCAAGATCAATAAGATTATTTGGCGGGGGTGTAATTTCAGTTGGTTCTTCACCTGTAAATGAAGCTATTGTTTTCTCGTCCCCTGTAAATACTACACTGTCTTTCTCGCGGCTTTTTTCAAGTTGTTGTTGCAATTCAATGACTATCTGATCTGTTGGGATATCTTCTGCCATTATTTCTTGCGTGTCTGCAATTTCAGCTTCGGGAATTTCAACTGTGTCAGAGCTTTCTTCGTCAAAAACCTCTTCAGCCATTGGGAGTTCTTCATCACCAAAAATAACTTCAGGCTGGTACAAATCGCGTTCTACTAATGAGCGCATTTGTATTGCCTGAAGATTCCCTTCGAAGTCTTCTTCATCAGATGTGTTATCAATGTATGAGTTGATATACTCAAGAAATTGTTTTTTATACTCAGCAATCTTTTCCTTAGGTGCGCCCTCTCTGTTTAGTTGAGTAAGCTTTCTAAATGCGTCATCCGCATTTCCAGATTCCAGTGCTTGATTAAATGCAATTTCAGGATTATTTTCAATTTCTTCGATTGCATCATAAGTGTCTGATTCAACTGCAGATCGAATATTTTTTAGGCTTTTTTTCAAGTCAGCAGATACTTGCTCCGAAGATGTGCTAATAGTATGGTCAAGTGCTTTTAGCAAAGAGCTCTTCATTTTTTCAAAACTTTCGCTATCGATTTCAGTTTTAGATGCTTCGACAAGATTTTCATATGCATTATCAAGTAAGCCAGAATTTATACTCTCTTGAAAAGAGTCTTTTGCGTGCTCTTTTTTGTCTTTTTCTTGTGGCGCCTTCGGCGCCTCCCAATCAGCGTGACTCTCTGAAAATCTTTCTCTTTCTAATTGCATATATTTATCTAATTATATGTTCTTACTTTATAGTATTTTTGCCTGAATGTACAGCAAAACTTGAAAAGCATCTCACTGAATGACGAAACGTAATTTTTTGTGTTACAATACTTACATATCAATATGTTTACAGAATTTCTTGCCGAATATTATCTTGTTTTTTTAACATTACACCTTATTGCAATGGCGCTTGGTTTGGGAGGTGCAACCATCTCAGATATTTTATTTTTCAAATTTCTCAAAGATTTCCGCATCTCACTTCGCGAAGAGAAAATCTTGAGGCTTATGTCATCAGTTATTTGGTTTGCTGTAGCATTTGCTTTGATTACTGGACTTGCATTATATATTCCTCAGGCAGAGCTGCTCAACACGATCCCAAAATTTCTAGCAAAGGTAACTGTGTTCGGTGTAGTCATAATAAATGGATTGGCTTTAAATTGGTTTATTGCACCGCAACTTATTAAGATTTCTTTTCATAAGCGTCATCGTCATGAAAAAGGGGAGCTCCATCATATTCGTAAACTTGCATTTGCTCTAGGTGCCATTTCAATTACCTCTTGGTATGCAACACTTGTTATGGCTATGGTTCCAAAGCATTCTTCTTTTGCATACCTTTCTCTTGTGGCCAGCTATTTACTCATACTTGCAGTAGTGGTTATGCTTAGTCAGTGGTTTGATCATTGGATGTTAAATAGTGCATCAAAGAAGTCCTAGCGTTGTTTTATATAACGTGTTATAATTTTTCTTGGCTGCAAACAGGAGGGAATTTATGACCGCAGCACTGACGCTTATGGATTGGCCGCCGCCAGAACCAAAGCCAATAGATCCAGAAATGAGCTTCTCTGCCGTAGCAACAGCAGAGAAAGAGCTTCCATCTGGTTCGCAGGTTCTTGTTTCATTGTGTGGTGGATACCAGAGTGACGTGCACCTTGACGGGTGTGTCTTCATTACGGATGAGCCAGAGTGCTTCTATCTCTTTTACCCGGTTCACTGGGGAGAAAGTGTATCGTGTAGTGATCATGTTAGGCAGTGCACAACTGTGGTGTGGCGTATCAATCGCTCGCTGCCACAGCAAGGGGGAGAAAAATCGCTTAGGCGTGTTAGTTTCTCAGCAAACAAGAGCTATGCCTTGTGCGTAGGATTTGTTTGGTAAAACAAACCACTTGAGAGTCAACACAAACGACTCTCTTGTGATACGCGAGCGCATTAGGCGCTTTTTTTAGTATAAAAAATAAGACCGAAACTGTTCCCACGTACAGTTTCGGTCTTGGTGTTCACTTCATGTGCGCGACTTATGCCGCGGTGCGAATTGCTCGTGATGCCGTCAGGTGTTCAGAGAACTCCTTGTGGCAGCTGCGGCTGTTGGAGAAGAAGTGTGCGGTCCACCACATGTTGGTACGAGTGAAGTTCCGCTCAGTTGGATCGTGCGAAGGCTTCTGATCCAATTCGCTCAAATCCAGATATTCTGCACCCTCCTCAATTCGCTCTTCGACCATGTCCGCCATCTTCTCATCACAGATGGTGAACTTGTGGCAGCGCATGGTGTTGGCTGTCAGCGACGACATGCAGCGACGCAAATCGCTTGGCGTGCGCTGATAAACCGAACCGTGCCAACCAACAAGGCGCTTCACGTCGTCAAGGTCCCCTTCCACCAGGATGCACTGGTCTGTGCACACACTGGTAACCTCGACCATGGTCGCTTCTTTGAGGCTGTTCAATGTTGCATCGAACGAATGCCTCTTTAGATCTTGAAATGTCAGAACCATGATTTGCGTCATGGCACCCCTCCTAAGTTTTGTGGGTGCGAACCAATTGAAGAAGTTGTGGAGTTCTGCCACCCCTTCATTTGAATCACGTCCGTCATTCTACACTATTGTGGCAGAACGTGCAACACTATCAAAAATAGACTAGCATGTCAAGTTGCTAGCCTACTTTGAATTTTTTCTTAATTTGCTTAAGCGCTTTTTCTTCTTCAGCTTTTGCTGCATTTCGCGCGCCATCAGCAAGCTCGGCAAGTTCACTGTCAGAGAGCTTTTCAAGCTCAGTCGCACGTTTTTCGAGGTATTTCTTGGTGTTCTTTTTGGGATCGTCCAGAACTTCTTCTAAGAGTGCGTTTAGTATCCAGCCCATACGTGGCCCAGGTGAAAATCCCATGTCTGAAATCATGTAGTCGCCATTTAGCTTAAGCATCTTTACACTAATTGGATCGCGCGCAACTTTTTCAATCATGTATTCCATGTGGCGCAAACGATATGGTCTCGCCTTAGGAACACCAGATCCTTTGCGTTCAGCAATTCGTACTTTAAGTAGATCTTGTATGTTTTCCTTGCCAACTTTTTTGACTAGGCGACGAATCGCAGCATCAGTTACTACACCAACATCATAGAAGAATAGGTGATAGCGAACTAATGTTACGACCTTCTGGCCAAAAGCCTTAGGAAACTTCAGTCGCTTCATAATATCACGAGTTTGCTTGGCACCAACAATATCATGGTTGTAGAATGTGGAATCACGGCCTTTGCCTTCCTTAGTCGCTGGTTTTCCTATGTCGTGGAATAGTGAGGCAAAGCGTACTGCTGTTGTATACTCATATTCTGCAGCAAAATCCAAAGAAAGTGTGTTGTGCTCAAACACGGTATAAATATGATGGTGATTTTGTTCAACACCAACGCCATCATCAAGCTCAGGCAATATAATCTTTAAAATACCTGTCTCTTGCATCAGATTAAATCCATGTGATGGCTTAACTGGCGCCTCAACAATTTTAGTAAGCTCATCACGAATGCGTTCAGCTGAAATAGTCTTTAGGTTCTTTGCGAGTTTGGCAACTGCAGATTTAGTTTTGTCTTCAATGGCGAATTGAAATCGAGTAGCAAATCGAATTGCGCGCATTACACGCAGAGCATCCTCGCTAAATCGATCTGTAGGATCACCAACAGTGCGGATGATCTTAGCTTCCAAATCTTTCTGGCCGTTGTACTTATCAATCAGCCCTTCACCGTTAAATGCCATGGCATTTATAGTAAAGTCACGGCGGGACAAATCTTCTTCAAGTGATGCACCAAATGCCACATCGCCTGGATGACGATTGTCTTCATATCCATACTCAAGACGAAAAGGTGTGATTTCAACATTGTGACCTTCGGGAACTCCTGCATCAGGCTTAAGTGTGCATGTGCCATAATCGTTTTCACAGTAACTTTCCGAGAATTCTTGACCAATCTGAAATGGTGTAGCGCTTGTAGCAATATCCCAATCTGTAGGTTCAATACCAAGGAGCATATCGCGAACTGCGCCACCAACAACATAGGCCTCATGATTGTTGTCATGGAGCCCGCTAAGTATCTGTTGAATAAATTGTGGCAATTTGATTTTTTCTGTCATAACTAGTCGAACTATAGCATTTTTCTGCCAAAAGTAAAGGTGCTATACTACAGCTATGTTTGACAGATCTGCGCATTCGCGTAGCAAAAATGATCCGCTGACTCAACCGCTTCAGTCTCGTTTGCGGTTGCTTAGTATTGGGGTAATTATTTTAGTGCTTGTTATGGTGGTGCGGTTGTTTACTATGTCTGTTTTGCAGCATGATTTCTATACTGCACTTGCTGCAGGAACCCAGGATTTGTACAAAGACCTTCTGCCAAACCGTGGAACGATATACATTCGCAATAGGGATGATCCTGATGATCTATATCCGCTTGCGATGAACCGTTTTGTGTATCAGGTTTTTATTGATAATCGAGATAATCCAGAGCCAAATGAGACTACACGAGGAATTGCAGAGGTGTTAGGAATGGATGATGACATTCGGTACGGCAATTATATGAAGGTAAAGGATTCTGATCCTGATGATCCGTATATTCCTATTACTGAAGCTAACCGGATCAGTGAAAAACAAAAAGAAGCTATTGAGGAGCGTGGTCTTACTGGTGTGTACTTTGCGCGCAGTCCGTATCGTTATTTTCCAGAGGGGAGTTTTGCATCACAAGTTCTGGGGTTCTATGGTCTAAATAGTGAAGGTGCGCCAACTGGACTGTATGGTGCAGAAGGTTATTATCACGAAGTACTTGCTGGTGAGCAAGGATTTATTGAAGGCAAGCGTGATGCATTTGGTGCGTGGATCCCAACTGCTAGTCGCTCACATAAAGCAGCACAAGATGGTGCAGATATTGTGCTTACAATTGATCGCAATATTCAGTTTAAAGCTTGTCAAATCCTAGATGATATTGCTAAAGAAGTCGAGGCAGCATCTGCGACTTCTATGATTTTAGAGCCTAAGACAGGTAAGGTAATGGCGATGTGCAATTATCCATCGTTTGATCCTAATGTATATAATGAGGTTGAGAACGTTCGTGTTTATAACAATGATGCAATTTTTACAGCATATGAGCCAGGATCTGTTTTTAAGACCGTGACTATGGCTGCAGCACTTGATGATGGTGCTATCTCACCTGAGCTTACATTTGAAGATCCAGGATCTAGGTATATTGATGATTTTCGGATATATAATGCGCTTCGCAAAAATTATGGCGAAGTGAATATGAGCTATGTTTTGCAAAAATCCATTAACACCGGCATGATTTTCGTAGTGGAGAAGCTTGGTAAGAAGAATTTCGCACAATATGTTCGCGACTTTGGTTTTGGAGAGCGAACAGGTATTGCATTGGACACAGAAGTTGCAGGAATAATCAGTTCACTTGATAAGCCTGGGGATATTTTTGCTGCGACAGGATCGTTTGGACAGGGACTTACTACCACACCAATTCAACTGGCTGCAGCATATGGAGCAATGGCAAATGGAGGAGTGCTTATGCAGCCACAGATTGTTGAAGAGGTTCGTTATCGTGACGGAACTGTGCACAAGGTTGAGCCGAAGAAAGTTCGAGAGGTTATTTCTTCTCATGCGGCGCACCTAGTAACTGGTATGCTTACATCAGTAATTGAGGAAACCTACAAGGTCACTGCAGCAGTTCCCGGATTCTATATGGGCGGTAAGACGGGAACTGCGCAAATTCCTGGAAAGGGTGGATATACTGAAGAAACTAATCATTCGTTTGTTGGGTATGGTCCAACTGAGGATCCGCGTTTTGTGATTATGGTTAAGTTCGAAAAGCCGCAGCGTAAGTGGGCAGAGTCTACTGCTGCGCCATATTTTGGTAAAATGGCAAAATTCCTGGTACAGTATTTAGGAATAGCACCAACACGTTAATTATATGAGATCAATCCTTCAATGGCTGCTCCGATGGTGCAGCAAAAAAATTCTAAAAAAATACAAGCCAGAGGTTATTGCAATCACCGGCTCTGTTGGTAAAACCTCAACTCGTGAGGCTATATTTGCTGCGCTTTCTGGAAAGTTTCGAGTGCGCCAAGCAATTCGTTCATATAATGACCAAGTTGGTGTTCCCATGACTATAATTGGAATGGAAAGTCCTGGTAAGTCGCTAACTGGTTGGGTGAATGTTTTTGGGCGCTGTGTACAGTTGATGTGGAAAAAAGATCCAAAATATCCAGAAATGCTTATTGTTGAGATGGGAGCGGATCGGCCAGGGGATATTCAGTATCTAACTGAGTTCTGCCCACCAAAGGTCGGTGTGCTTACTGCAATTTCTCCGGCACATGTTGAACATTTTAAAACTATTGAGCGCGTGGCCAAGGAAAAGAGTATTCTTGTGACATGTCTGGCAGATACAAGTTGTGCTGTATTAAACAGTGATGATGAGAAAGTTGTTTCGCTCAAGCCTCGGCTTAAGAGTCATGTGTATACATTTGGTTTTGACGGTGGTGCACAGATTAAGGGGTCTGAGGTTGTGATTAGTTATGGCAGTCAAAGCGAGCCAAATGGTATTAATTTCAAAATTGAACACGGTGGTGCAGTGGTCCCTTTGTTTCTTCCTGGCGTTCTTGGTCGTCAGCATGTGTATCCTGGATTAGCTGCGGTTGCAGTTGGTTTATTTTACGGTATGAATTTAGTAGAACTTGGTGAGTCACTTGCGCAGTATAGCGCTGCACCAGGGCGTATGCACATTGTGCCTGGGATAAAAGGATGCACAATTATAGATGATACATACAATTCCTCACCGCGCGCAGCGCACATGGCATTAGAAACTATGATAGACATTGAGTTGACTGGCACTGCTGAACGGTATGCTGTTCTTGGTGACATGCTTGAGCTTGGTTCATTGACAGAAGATGAGCATGCAAAGCTTGGTGCACGTGTAGCTGAGCTTGGAGTAGATTTTCTAGTGACGGTTGGGGAGGCTGCAAAGCATATTGCATCTGGTGCGCTTGATTCTGGAATGGAAGAACATCGCATTGCAAAGTTTGGTGAAAGTGTTAGCGCGGGAAAGTTTGTTCAGGAAAAAATAAAAAAAGGTGATGTGATTTTGATAAAAGGTTCGCAAGGTGTTCGCATGGAAAAGATCGTCAAGGAAATCATGGGGGAGCCCTTACATGCTAAGACTGTGTTGGTGCGGCAGTATGGGAAGTGGTTGAGTAGTTGACGTAGGTGATACACTTGTGTTACACTTATTGTATAATACAATTTTTATGCCCACTGCAAAAAAACGAATAAACATAAGTGTATCAAAAACACTTGAAGATATTCTAAATAGTCTCGCAAAAAGAGATGAAGTTCCTGTTTCAACAAAGGTTGTGGAACTTTTAGGGCTTGCTATTGAGATCCAGGAAGATTTTATTCTTGGAGAAATGGCGCATGAGCGGGACACAAAAAATGCAAAATATATTTCTCATGAAGATGCGTGGTCATGATTTTTCAGATTCATTATCACGAAAAAGTTATAAAAAACGATATCCCAAAGTTGTCTAGTGTATATAAAAAGAGAATGCAAAGCGCCATAGCGAACAAACTAACTTTGCGCCCTGATGTGTACGGTATGCCAATGCGCTGGCCTTTAAACAAATATCGCAAATTGCGTGTTGGAGATTATCGTGTGGTTTTTGCA
>CAZKMQ010000018.1:0-9112 GCA_964554065.1 uncultured Gammaproteobacteria bacterium
CCATTGTTTTTGCGGATATCAACAGAGCTATATTTGAAACGGCTCGTTGTTGGTGGTATGGAAAAAGTCTTTGAGATCGGTCGGATATTTCGCAATGAGGGTGTGAGTTATAAACATAATCCAGAGTTCACCATGCTTGAAACTATGGCAGCATACGAGGATTATACATATAACATGAAACTCATAGAAAATATTTATGCTTATTGTGCTAAAAAAATCTTTGGAACTACTGAATTGCCGCATGGAGATCAGATTATTGATGTAAAAACACCATGGAAACGCATAACTATGGTAGATGCAGTAAAGGAGGCTGTAGGTTGGGATTATCTGAACTATAAGGATAAGGATTTTGCTAAGGCTAAGTCTGATGCAGCTGAGAAAGGCTGTTCGCATGTGGAAGGTTTTGACCAGACAACAAATCTTGGTGAGCTGCTAACCGTGATTTTTGAAGAGAAAGTGGAGGAATCATTGCAACAACCAACAATTGTGTACCGCTATCCAGTGGAAAGTTCGCCACTTGCTAAAGCATGCAAAGATGATCCGCGATTTGTTGAGCGGTTTGAGCACTATGTGCTTGGACAAGAGCAGGGAAATAATTACTCAGAACTAAATGACCCTGCTGAGCTGAAAAAGAGGTTTGAATCTGAAGAGGCAAAGGCTAAGCGTGGTAAGGCAATTGATGACGTGCAAAAGACTGATCATGATTTCATAGAGGCTATGGCGCATGGCATGCCACCAACATCAGGGGCTGCGATTGGTGTAGATCGAATGGCAATGTTATTTGCAAATGTGAACTCAATCAAGGAGGTGATTCTATTTCCAACAATGAAACCTAAAGAATAACTATGGCAAATCCACAACTTGTCACTCACCACAATCCGCACTTAGACGATGTTGCGGCTATTTGGATTTTGAAGCGATTTTTGCCAAAGTGGAAAAATGCACGCACTTCCTTTATTCATGCGGATACTGGAACAAAACAAAAGGACACAGCCTCAAGACTGTATATCGGTGTTGGACAGGGACAGTTTGATGAGCACAAGGGTGATAAAGAAGATAGTGCAACAACACTAGTTTGGAAATATTGCAAAAAGCAAAAAGCATGCAAGGTTTCTACAGTTCAACGCCGCGCACTTGAAGAACTCACTGATTATGTCAATGATGAGGATCACGGATTGCTTTTTGAACAAAAAAATCGCGAATTCATGATTGGCTCAGTTTTCTCTTATTTGCCAGAAGTAACTGAAAAAGGCTCGAAAGGTACTGTAGATTTCGGATTGCTTTATCTTGATGCTGTATTTGCCGGACTTGTACAAAAGCACATACTCATGAATGACTGGAAGCGTCGCAAGGAGTTCAAGACTCGATGGGGAAAAGGAGTGGCTGTAACAACTAGGGTTAGCTCACAAGTAGTTGCGCGCGTTGCGTATTCTAAAGGATATACATTATTTGTATACCGAAATACAAAGTCCAAATACACTTCAATAAAGGCAAAAAACACATCACGGGTTAATTTGACTAAGGCCTATAAGGCTGTAAAAGAGCTCGAACCTAAGGCTGAGTGGTATTTCCATCACAGCAAGAAAATGCTGATTTGTGGATCAGACGTTGCAGCAAACATGTATCTATCCAAGCTAAAAGTTAAGGACGTAATTGCGCTTACAAAATTATAATATGCGCAAGGTAATTGCTTTTGGCACATTTGATTATGTGCACGCTGGACATATCCATTTTCTCAAACAAGCAAAGCGACTTGGTGATCATCTTACTGTGGTCATTGCTCGCGACTTAACTGCCAAGAAGGTTAAGGGGAAAAAACCATCGCAAACTGACACTGCGCGGTTAGCTGTGGTCAAATCATTGCGCATAGTTGACGATGTATTACTTGGCAGCAAGGAGGATGTTTATGCTCCACTTAAGAAAGTGCGGCCTAATGTTGTTGCGCTAGGTTATGATCAAACATCATTTACTGAACAGTTGCCTGCAAAGATCAAGGGGCTTGGACTAAAAACAAAGATCGTGCGAATTAAGTCATACAAGCCCAAGCTGCAAAAAAGTTCAATTCATAAGTCAAAGCAGGAAAAGAATGACGCGAAAGTTTTTTTAGTGCCACTTGCTATTATTGTACATAATGGTAAGGTATTCTTACAACAACGCAATGATCCAGGGACTGCAAATCACCTTAAATGGGAGCTTCCTGGTGGGTCAGTTGAGTGGGGCGAAACACCGGAGCAGTGCCTAATTCGCGAAACTAAAGAAGAGTGTGGCTTTGTTGTTGAGCCAATTCAGCTTTTGCCAAAGATTTTTACAAATTATAGGACATACGAATGGGGGAGAGTGCAAATTGTTCTTATGCCTTATCTTTGCAAGCCAATCAAAATGAGAATGAAATTATCTGATAGGGAAGTTAAGCGTGCTGGTTGGTTTACTTTTGCTCAGGCACGAAAGAAAAAATCACTTCCTAACGCAAATGACATGCTAGATATTGCAGAAAAAATATTAAACTTATGATAGACAAGAAAATATTGCGCGATGATTCAGCGCTCATTGAGACTAATTTGAAAAAAAGAGGTGTGAAGGCTAATGTTAAAAAACTAGCCGAGCTTGACGCAGAAATTCGCAGAAATGAAGAGAAAATTGAGAAAATGCGCAGTGAACGCAAAGCTGGCTCAAAAACAAAACCAAGTGAGCAGGAGCAACAAAAATTACAAGAGCTACGTGAGGAAATTAATGAACTAGAAAACTCTCAAAAAGAACGCGAGATTAAACTTTTTAATGAGCTAGCTGCAATTCCTAATTTTTTGCATGAATCTGTGCCTGTTGGTGCAACTGAGGATGATAATGAGTTGATTGAGGAGGTGGGGGAGAAGACTGAGTTTGATTTTGATCCGAAAGCACACAATGAGATAGAAAGTGTAAAACACGGAATTGACATCGAACGTGGTGCTAAGGTTTCTGGAGCGCGGTTCTACTATTTGAAAGGTAGGGTTGCGCAGCTTGAACGAGCTCTGATGAATTATGCAATAGATTTTATACGTGATAAAGGATATGAGCTTGTGTTGCCACCAATTATGGTAAAGGAGCCCGCACTATTTGGAACAGGATATTTTCCAAACGGTCGCTCTGAAGTGTATGCAGTAAATCCAGGAGAGGATGACTTGTATTTGATTGGAACATCTGAGCAGTCACTCATGGCAATGCATGGAAATGAAATTATTGAACATGACTCATTGCCACTTAAGTATGCTGGTTACTCTCCATGCTTTAGGCGTGAGGCTGGAAGCTACGGCAAGGACACAAAGGGAATCATACGTGTGCATCAATTTAATAAGGTTGAAATGGTGATTATTGCAAGTGAAGAGAATGCGTGGAATCTGCATGAAGAGCTGGTTGCTATTTCTGATGAGTTTTATAAATCTCTTAAGTTGCCGTACCGTAAAATGGTGCTATGTGCAGGAGACACAGGAGCACAAGCAGCAAAGACAGTTGATTTTGAAATTTGGTTTCCGTCACAGCACAAATACCGCGAGGCTGGAAGTGCCAGCAGCACAACTGATTATCAGTCACGTCGACTAGGTATTCGAACTAAGCCAAAAGGTAGCAAGAAGACGGAACTTGTGCACACATTAAATAATACTGTAGTTGCAGACAGAACCTTGCTTGCAATTTTAGAGAATTATCAGCAAAAAGACGGTTCAGTTGTTGTTCCTGATGTTTTGCAATCATACTGCGGATTTGATCGTTTGTAAGTTTCGCACACTATGGGGCGATACGGTCACAGCTGGAAATCACATAAACACAAGCCTAAACAGGTACGCAAAGCACAGATTCGGCTACAAGGAATTAGACAGGCTAAATTCCTGATACCAATCCTAATTGGTCTTATTTTGGCTTGGGCTGCACTACTTCTGTATCACCCATATTTTCAGATACAAAGCATACAAGTTGAGCTTATCGGTGTTGCAGACGCTCAGGTTTATCAGCAGTGGCTAGGCGAAAGAATAGCGCAGCGCAAACCACTTGATGTACGCCGCAACTATTTTTTATTCAATACTGAAAAACATAGTCATGCGCTAAATCAAAAATTTGCTCTAATACAAGGCGCTGTTGACAAAACCTTTCCCAAGACCCTTACAATAACAGTGCAGGAGGAGCAGGATGAGATTTTTGTATATCAAAATAAGACATTATATAGGGTATTTACAAACGGTGAGATACAAACTATTGATGAAAAACCAACTCCGTATATGACTAAACTGGTATACCCAAAGGAAAATAGGGGAGAGGGGGAGCAAATTGATGTAGAAATTGAGCCAAAGCGAATTTTTGACCCGGCCGCAACTTATGGAGTTATTAAGCGAACGTTCGGTGATATACCAGTAGTGTTCGTTGGTGATGAAAAAAAAATTTCTGGTGAACTTACAAAAACCATTCTATATTTTACGACACTAATCGATCGGAGTTCACTCCCTGCTAGGGTAGGAGGGCAGAGGTACTACACAATGGATGACGATGACCTGTTCTTACTCACTCTTAACACATCCAACTTTTCAATACTGTTTAGTACGAATAATGACGTCCCACGCCAGCTTGAACAACTTACAAACGTTTTAACTACAGAAAATAATCTCCCATCCGTTGACTATATAGATGTTCGCTTCGGCTCTACAGTTTTCATACAAAGAAACATTGAGGAATAAGGTGTTACTAGACCTGTATTTTTAAGACCCTATTCTCTTGTGTCGTATAAGATATATTGTGCGACACTGCTATATCTTAGTTCTGCGGTCCCCTTTAGTTAAACGTGAACCCTGAACAAGACTACTCTACTGCTACATACTACTACTCTGTTGTTCAGCGGTTGTAGTACCATTTGAGATGTTCTTCAGATTACTACAGGATTAGTTATGTGTCGTAAAATGAAAAGAACAGAATGTTAAATCTGCTCTTTTGATCCTACCCCACCCCTGCTTTAGTTGTCAGTAAAGCACCATCCCCAAAATCTCACTGCTCACAATCGACATCAGGGCGATAGTGCCAAGAAAACCAGCGATGCTTACTAGAAGGAGTAATCCTACTACGGCTTTTTTCAGAAATTTCACCTGTTATCCCCTACCTTGCAAATGTTGTCCAAAGCCAGTAGAACAATGCTACCACGCCAAGAAACATTGTGAATGGTATCAACTCAAAAATATGACCGCCGAGATCCTTTTTCTCTTTCATTTGTATCTATCCTCCAATAGGAAGCCTATAGAGTTTCTTTCTAGATGTCAACGACTATTCATTTGGGGAAATTTTTATTATAATGTATACTCTAAGCACTAAAAGACTTATGCACAATACGCATTTGTTTCGAAAAAATAGCCATAGGGTTATCTATGGGGCAATTATTGGATTGACCCTGATTTTTGGCATGTCTAGTGTTTCAGCTGCAGATATTGACCTGTCCACGGGCAATCTTGTTAAGGCAGGTAGTAGCAGCGCAGTTTATGAAATTGCCGGTGACGGTTCAAGACTGGTTTTTCAAATGCAGTCAGTTTATGAATCTTGGTATGGCAATGATTTTTCTGCCGTAAAGACTATCTCAGCAGATCAGATGGCTGGCCTACCTCTTAAGCGAGTAAAGTCATTTAAGCCTGGAAGTGTGGTTAAGTCACCTTCTCTTGCAAAAACCTATCGCGTTAAGGACTCGCTTGTGTTGGAAGGTTTTGCAAGTGAGGATGATTTTTATGCTGAAGGTTATGATTTTAGTCAGGTTAAGGACATTCCTGATGCATTTTTCACTAGCTATACTATTGCTTCAGATTTTGAACCTCCAAAAGACCCTGAACCAGAACCTGAACCCGAGCCTGAGCCAGTTGCATTTGAAGTTTTGTCACGAACATTTACTGCTGACTCTAAAAAAACCGGACGTGTTGATGTTGAAACATCTCTTGATAGTACTGTAACACTCACTTATAACGCTCAGGATGCCATCTCACTGCTTGAAAAGACACAAACAAGTGGTAATACTGGTCTGAACCATTCATTTACTCTTACCGGGCTATTTCCGAGAACTAAGTACGATTACTCGCTATTAGTAAAGAATGTTGACGGAACAGTTACTATAGAGGAATCTGGAACTTTCGTTAGCTACTACGATGTGTATGCAAGTGCGCACGGTGCTGCACCTACTGACGGTACGCTATTGCTACCAAATGTTGAGGTTGGTAACTTTTTTGTGTATAACAACTCTGCTGAAACACAAACCATCAAGGAATTAAGATTCTTATTTGATTCGCTTAACAGCGCGACTTCTGATGTGGCAAAGACCGTTAATATTATCGACGATAATTCAAGTTCAGATACCTACGGAGACGTGCTTGCTTTCAAAAAATACGGATTAGACACCCGCATTGTTGGATCACTGAGCCTTGTGCGCATTCCATTTCTTGAGTTGATGATTGAACCTGGCAAGCAGCGAAGATTTAGTATTCAGCTTACAAATCTGGACCAGATGAATAAAGAAAAAATGGACGACCTGCCATTTATTACTTCTTACCAATTGATCGAACTTGCTAATGATTCTGCCGAACTTTACTCAGAAAATAATGTGATTGGCACTAAGTATCATTCACTGCCCTAAGTTAATCTTCTCAGGTTAGTTTCCAATTGACCTCAAAATCAAGGATGCTAGCCATAGTAAAAACCCATAGAAAACAATAAACCCTACAAATATAATTGGATAGCCATCGCCTTTAGACATAGAGGTGTTTTTTATTGCAAATAATTAAGAGGGTTAACCGGAATTCCATTTACACGAGTTTCAAAGTGCAAATGTGGGCCGGTTACAAATGGTCCTGCACCAACTGTTCCTGGGGTTCCACCGGACAGTCCTATCACCTCTCCACGCGCCACAAAATCCCCTTCTTTCACGCTTATCTGAGACATGTGCCCATAGAGCGTAGAAACTTTCTGCTGATGCACAATAAGTACATAAGAATAACATAGGTGAGACGAGCATGTACGAGCTCGCGCTACAAATCCCGAGGATGCTGCGCGAATAGGTGTCCCCTGTCCTGCGCGAATATCAATTGCAGAGTGTTCAAAAACATGACGATACGGGTAATCAGGATCATGAAAATACGACGTGATGTACATACTTGGCACTGGCCAGGTCATAATTAGATCACCACTATCTGAAAAAGAATCTGAATCTTCAAGCTTTTGGCGGATCTGGCGCTCAATACCAACAATTTCACCCTCAATGGATTCATATTGATCACGCAAATTGGAAACTAATGATTTGAACTTCTGCTCAGATTGAGCTGTCTCTTCTATTAAGCCCAGCTTTAAATATTCTTGCGACTTCAACTCTTCTTTTTTGGCAGCAAGAGCTTCAGTAAGTTGCTCAAGAGAATTTTTCTTCTCCTCTTTTTCCACTTTTTGCTCATCAAGTTCTATTTTTGCGCTTTGCAAAATCTTTGCTGTGTTGGCAAGTGCGCTATGAAGAGTTTTTGTATATTGCACATCAGCAAAAAAATCAGATAGCCGCGAATACCCTGCCAAAACCTCAATACTACTTTTCTGGTCTTGTGAATGGATCATCCTGACAAATTGTCCAATACTTTCTTTTTGACTGCGAATCTCTTTTGCCTTCTCCTCTACCGCAAAATCAATGGTCTGAATTTCCAAATTAGTTTCCTCAAGCTGCAGCTCAGCTGATTCAATATCAAGTGCAGCTTTTTCTATGCGGTTTTCAATTAAACCAACCTGATTAGTCAGTGATACACGTTCAATTCGCTTTTTCTCAATTGTTTTTTTATATACATTGATCTTCTTCTCAATCTCCTTAATCTTTGCATTTTTCTCCTCAATAGACTCATTAAGACCCTCGATTTCATCCTTTGTCACAGCCAAAACAGATGTACTTGTAAAAAGCACAGCAATAATAAGCAATAAAGCTGCTAAATTATATTTTGAGAACTTCATGCGCCTCCTTGATTAATGAAATAGTTTTTTCTTTGCCATATAAATCAGCTAGCGTAAACGGATCTGGAGATTTTTCACTACCTGAAAGTGCAACACGCATTGGCCAAAGAACATCGCCATTACCTAGCCCCTGATCTGCAATCCATTTTTTTATGCCAGACTCAAGACCATTAATACTCCAGTCACCGTGCTTTTCAAGATACGTGCATAATTTCTCAAGAACCTCTGCGGTTTTTTCAGCAGTAGATTTTTTCCATGTGAGCATTTTTTTGTCATGCTTCACACCATCAAAAAAGAATTTTGTTTCTTGACCAAAATCAGACAACTTATTCATTCGTTCTTTTTCAATAGCTAAGATTTTTTTCAATGTTGTCTTGTCTAAATCTTTCAGGCCAAGTAACTCCACAAGCTCATCATCAGTTTTTTGCTGAATATAATGCCGGTTTAGCCAATCTAGCTTATCTCTGTTGAAAACAGCGCCGGACTTATTCACCTTTGATAAATCAAACGACTCTGTTAGCTCATCAAATGAATAAATCTCTTGCTCAGCGCTTGGGTTCCAGCCGAGCAGAGCAATAAAATTTATCAGCGCTTCAGGCAAGTAACCCTTTTCCTTAAAATCTATCACAGAAACCGAACCATGACGCTTACTTAACTTGCTTTTGTCATCATTTAAAAGAAGCGGAATATGCGCAAACTGTGCCGGCTCCCAGCCCAACGCTTCATATAATGCAATGTGTTTTGGTGTTGAACTAATCCATTCTTCGCCGCGTATCACATGCGTAATCCCCATTAGATGATCATCAACAACATTTGCTAAGTGATACGTTGGAAAGCCATCAGATTTTAACAACACAAAATCGTCCAAATCATTATAATTAAAAGTGATATCACCGCGAACCAAATCTGTAAATGTCACCTCACTATCTTTTGGCAAACGCATGCGCACAACATATGGCGTACCCGAATCAAGCAACTTCTCTATTTCAGTGTGATCCATCATGTGACAAGAGCCATCATATCCAATCTTGTGTTTTTTTGCTTGTTGTTCCTTACGACGCTCCTGCAACGTCTCTGCACTGCAAAAACATTGAAAAGCATGACCATCTGCCATTAGCTTGAGCGCGTGATTTTTGTAAAT
>CAZKMQ010000018.1:9122-10084 GCA_964554065.1 uncultured Gammaproteobacteria bacterium
CAAGACGCTCAGACTGAACATACGGTCCAGCATCTCCACGCTGTTTTAATTTTCCATTATCCAAATACAAACCTTCCTCAGGTACGATTCCTACCCACTCCAATAATTCCAAAATCCGCTCAGCACTACCCTCAACTTTTCTTTCTTGGTCAGTATCTTCTAGGCGCAGTACAAAAACACCACCACTTTTTTTTGCAAACAAATACTCATATAGCGCTGTACGCAAATTTCCAATATGCAATTCACCAGTTGGACTTGGTGCAAATCTTGTTCGAGTTTTTTTACTCATTTGAGCAGTACTTTAATAGGAAAAACAATCACCGCGCGAAATATGCGCGGAAATCGCTGTGGCTCTTTTATAAGCCTCCACAACCATTCTAGCCCGATTTTACGCATGAAGCAAGGCGCACGCTTGATTGTGCCGGACAATAGCGCAAAACTACCTCCAACACCAATTACTATGCTGTTTTCAGGTAAAAGATGTATGTTCTTTGCAATCCAAAGCTCTTGCTTGCCATGACCTAATGCAACGAAAATAAATCTTGGCGTATGCGTACTAATCTCATTAATAACCTCATGTGCATGATCTGAGTCGCCATTTGCTTGCACAACAACATCGCTTCTTCCGTGAACTGCTACATGTGGAAAGTTCTGCTTTGTCCATTCCTCCATTGCTTGATATTCATTGATCTCGCCCCCAAGTAAAAACACAGTTTGCTTGTTTTTATTTGCAATTTCAATACAGTTTTTTACAAGATCAACTCCCGGAATGCGCGGTGGAGGTTTTTTAAATTTCAAACGCGACACCAAACTAATCCCAAAACCATCAACCACTACCCTATTTGCTTTAGCAATTGCTGCCTGTAATTCCGAGTTTTTGTGTGCCGCTAGAAGCATTTCAGGGTTTGCTGTGACAATATGAAAAATGCTGTGATGAGTTTTTTCCAAATCCTCATATAAGC
>CAZKMQ010000018.1:10094-13215 GCA_964554065.1 uncultured Gammaproteobacteria bacterium
AGAAGTCTCATTGTTTGCTATAGTAAATGTATATTGACTTTTCCGGTGTTTATGCTATGCTTGATTAGCACTCCATTAGCTAGAGTGCTAATGCATAAAACCAATATGTTTCCTCATAATTTTACCACAAAAAGCCAAGAAGCAATCCAACGCGCACATGCAATTGCGCATGAGCAGGGGCATCGTCAGATTGAGCTCCCCCATTTATTTTACGCGCTATTGGATAAAGAAGGTGGTGTTGTTATTTCTGTAATGAAGAAATTGAACATTCCTTTGGCTGATTTAAAGCAAAAAATCTCCAATCGCATGGCAATGCTAAGCATTGTGTCCGGCATTCCTCATGGACCGGTTGGTCAGGTTTTCATGAGTAATGATGTTGCAAATGTTTTGCAACACGCCATGCATGAAGCGCGAAAATTAAAAGATGAGTATGTTTCTACTGAACATATATTGCTCGCATTTCTTTCATCACGCAATCCTGTTGCCGGTGACCTGGCAAAACTAAATATTAAACACGCTGATGTTATGCGTGTTCTTGTTGATATCCGAGGAAACCAACGAGTTGATTCTCCAGAACCTGAGGCCAAGTATCAAGCTCTAGAAAAATACGGAAAGAATTTAACTGAACTTGCGCGCAAAGAAAAAATTGATCCAGTTATTGGACGGGACGCAGAAATTCGTCGTGTCATGCAAGTTTTATCACGCCGTACAAAAAACAATCCTGTATTAATTGGTGAACCTGGAGTTGGTAAAACTGCGATTGTTGAAGGTTTGGCCCAACGTATTGTTCAAGGTGATGTTCCTGAAAGCATAAAAGGCAAAGAACTTATTGCACTTGACATTGGATCACTTGTGGCCGGAACAAAATTCCGCGGAGAGTTTGAAGATAGGCTAAAAGCTGTGTTAAAAGAAGTTACCAGCGCAGCAGGAAGCATAATTCTATTTATTGACGAGCTGCATACAATTGTTGGTGCCGGAGGAAGCGAAGGTGCTATTGATGCATCAAATATGTTAAAACCAGCGCTCGCTCGTGGCGAGCTTCGCGCTGTTGGTGCAACAACTCTTAAAGAATATCAAAAGTACATTGAAAAAGACGCGGCTTTGGAGCGACGTTTTCAACCGATTTTTGTAAAAGAACCATCAGTTGAGGACACAATTGCGATCTTGCGCGGTATTAAAGAAAAATACGAAGTGCATCATGGTGTACGCATTACTGATCCATCATTGATTTGCGCAGCAGAATTGTCTTCACGATATATTACTGATCGCTTCTTGCCGGACAAGGCTGTGGATTTGATTGACGAAGCAACATCCGCTATTCGCATGGAAATTGATTCTATGCCAGATGAGCTGGACAAGTTAAAGCGACAGATTATTAAGTTTGAAATTGAAAAGCGTGCGCTAGCCAAGGAAAAAGACGATGATTCAGTTGAGCGTTTGAAAACTATTGAAAAGGAACTAGCGGAGCTCAAAGAAAAGAATAACGAACTTGAGCTGCACTGGAAAAACGAAAAAGAAATCATTGTTAAGATTCGCGAATACAAGGTTGAGATTGAAAATCTTAAAGGTGAGGCAGAGATTGCTGAACGTAAGGGCGACTTGCAAAAAGTTGCTGAGGTTCGTTATGGAAAAATTCCTGTCATTGAGCAAGCCATTGTTAAGCAACAAAAAAAGTTGGCTGATGTTCAGCAAGGCCGGAAGATTTTGAAGGAGGAAGTTACTGAAGAAGATATTGCCGGAGTAGTTTCACGTTGGACCGGCATTCCGGTTTCGCGAATGCTTCAAGATGAAATTAGCAAGCTTGCGCACATGGAAGAAGATATTGGTAGGCGTGTTATTGGTCAGCGTGAAGCTGTGCAAGCGGTTTCTAATGCAGTGCGACGTTCACGCGCTGGAATTGCTGAACCAAACCGTCCAATGGGGTCATTTATTTTCATGGGGCCAACCGGTGTTGGTAAAACAGAATTAGCGCGCGCTTTGGCTGAATTTATGTTCAGTGATGAGGAAGCTTTGGTGCGACTAGATATGAGTGAATATATGGAACGCCATGCAATCAGCAAAATAATTGGCTCCCCTCCCGGATATGTTGGATATGAAGAAGGTGGTCAGCTAACTGAAGTTGTACGCCGCAGACCATATGCTGTTGTGCTGTTTGATGAAATTGAAAAAGCGCATCCTGATGTATTTAATATGTTGTTGCAGATTCTGGATGATGGGCGTGTTACTGATGCCAAGGGTCGCACAGTGAATTTCAAAAACACGATTATTATAATGACTTCAAATGTTGGAAGTTCTGAAATCTTGAGTTTGGCTCAAAAATCGCGACTTGGTTTTGATGGTGAAGATCAAGGTGATGACGAAGAAGAACGAATGCGCAAGGAAATTATGACTGGTTTGCGCGAGAGATTCAAGCCAGAATTCTTAAATCGCATTGATGAAATTGTTATGTTTCATGCTTTGAAAGAACAGGAACTTATTTCTATTGTTGATATTCAGTTGGCAAAACTTTCTGAAAGATTGGATGAACAGAAAATCGGAATTGCAATTACTGATTCAGCCAAAAAATTAATTGTGAAAAAAGGTTTTGACCCTTCATTTGGTGCGCGCCCTATTCGTCGTACGATTCAACATGAATTATCTGATCCTTTGGCATTGAAATTAATTGAGGGTGAAATACACGAGGGCGAAACAGTGACTGTTGATGCGCAAAAGGAAAAAATTGTGATTACTAAAGCACCTACTCCTGTGAAAGTGGCTATTCCTCAAGAGGTTAGGTAATAATTTGGCTGGTTTTGTTAACCAAGGTATACTATCTGTACTATGTTGACAAAACCACTATACATCGCGCTTTTAGCGCTACTTTTTACACCTCAAATTGCAATTGCAGCTGAATTCAACCCTAGCAACATTATTACTGATGCGGAACTTTTTGATAGCTCATCAATGACAAAATCTGCAATTCAGGCTTTTCTTGATTCGCGCCATAGTACGCTTAGCACTTACCGCGCTTATGACCCCCTAACCAATAAGCGTGAACTGGCAGCGGACATTATTTTTAATTCTTCACGTGAGTATGGTGTAAATCCGCGCTTTCTTCTTGTCACACTACAAAAAGAGCAAT
>CAZKMQ010000019.1:0-13126 GCA_964554065.1 uncultured Gammaproteobacteria bacterium
GCATCCGAGTTCGTGCTTTGCGTAATGAAACACGCATGAGCTTAGAAGATCTTTCTGACAAAACCCATGTGCCGATCCACCACTTAGAAGCACTTGAGCGCTGCGAGTATCACAAACTTCCAGAAGGAATTTATCGTAAGGCAATGTTGCGCAAAGTATTAGAAGCACTGAATGAGCACCCGGAAATTTTTATAGACGAACTCATCACTCATGAGAAAACTTCAGCGCACAAACCAAAATGGCAGGAACGCACCCAGCAACGGACATTTAATATGACGCTTTTCCTGCGCACAACTGTATCTGTTTTGGTAATAGGCATTATTGGTGGGTATCTTGGCATGCACGTTCACGGAATACTACGCGCACCAGAGCTTGCAGTTTTTAATCCATACGAAGGACAAATTGTTGCTACACCACAGACTACTATCCAGGGTAAGACTGACGCGGACACAACTATTCATATTAATGGCATCGAAGTACTTGCCAATAGCACAGGTCAATTCGAACAAATCATTCCACTACACATTGGTCAGAACACAGTACGTATTGAATCAAAAAAGAAGTTCGGCGCTACAAGCAGCATTGACCGATT
Organism: uncultured Gammaproteobacteria bacterium; assembly: GCA_964554065.1. Lineage (GTDB taxonomy): Bacteria > Patescibacteriota > Patescibacteriia > Magasanikbacterales > JBBTQS01 > CAZKMQ01. Next base: position 593 of record CAZKMQ010000019.1, read on the forward strand.
AGTTACTTTTGAACCAATAGAAGACAATGAGAAAGTTTCACTTGCACCATAGATAATCCGCAGGTACAATACACTAACCTTGGAAAGGGAGGGCCAAAACCTCTTTTTCAATTTTATAAGGGAATAACAAAAAATATATGGCCAAAACAAGTACAGAAACACAAGAAAAGTCCAAAGCAGCTGAAGTTGCTATTGCACAAATCAAAGAGCGCTTTGGAGATAACGCAATTATGCGCTTTGGAGAAGCACATACTTCTCAAGTTGACGCTGTCCCTACCGGCTGCCTATCACTGGACATTGCACTCGGTGTTGGTGGTGTACCACGCGGAAGAATAATCGAAATATTTGGACCAGAAGCATCTGGAAAAACAACTTTAGCTCAGCATATTATTGCTGAGACACAAAAGTTAGGAGGCATAGCAGCATTTATCGACGCAGAACATGCACTTGACCCAGACTATGCAAGAAAAATTGGCGTGGATGTTGACCAAATGCTTATTTCACAACCAGACACTGGAGAACAAGCACTTGAAATCCTTGAGACATTGGTGCGTTCAAATGCTGTAGACATTGTAGTGGTAGACTCAGTAGCAGCACTGGTTCCAAAAGCAGAAATCGAAGGTGAAATGGGTGATCGCCATGTCGGATTACAAGCCAGGCTTATGAGCCAAGCATTACGCAAGCTTGCCGGAATTGTGAACAAATCTAAGACAGTCATTATCTTTATTAACCAAACACGAATTAAGATCGGTGTATTCTACGGCAATCCAGAAACAACAACTGGCGGTACTGCGCTAAAGTTCTACTCATCAATCCGTATTGAAATCCGTCGTCGTGCGCAAATAAAGCAAGGTGATAAGATTATCGGCAATCGCGTAAAAGTGAAAGTGGTAAAGAATAAAGTTGCTGCACCATTTCACACTACTGAATTTGATATCATGTATAACGAAGGTATATCACTGGCCGGCGACCTAATTGAAACTGGCGTTGCACACAAAATCGTGAAAAAGGCTGGAAACAGTTACAGTTATGTCGATGAAAAGTTAGGTGTTGGAAAAGAGAAAGCAAAGACTTACCTGCGAGAGAATCCAGCTCTTATGCAAACCATCCGCACAGAAATTCTTGAAACTATTAACGTGGCACGCGCCGAAGAGCTTGCTGCACTACGGCCAACTGAAGCTGCTGCATCAGAAACGGAAGAGGAAAAAGAACCAACTGAAGAACTTGCATAAAATTTAAAAATCAAAAAACCACTTCTCGTTAATAGAGGTGGTTTTTTGTTGGTTGCCGACTGATCAGCCAACTGCCAGTGCACTCCTCATCCTGAAGTATGCTTTCTTGATGAGGTGTCGCTCCAGAATACGAGTGAAAAAATAACTTCCAACCTGCGCCGCAAGAGATACGATCACAGCAATGATGTAAATTTCTAGCATATTCACATTGAACACGATAAGCCCAATGAATGCGTGTGAAATCCCAAGGACTACGATCGTAGGACTCTGGACATGCATCTGCATCTGCCAGTAAAACCTGGATACGGCTTGCTCAACTGATCGCTTACCATCCCTTCGCTGTAGACCACCCATTCGTTCACGGAGATCGCCCAATGTGAGAAGCCAAGTAGCGACAAATATGAAGCTAATAGCCACTGCAAGAATCTTAATCCCAACAGTTGCCCCGTACGGCTCATCACCGTTACTTATCGCAGCGAGATACGCCAGTCCTGCTCCGCAAAGTACTGCCAGCGCGTTACACAGGACGATTCGAATCCTTGAAAGCATGATGTATTTCATACACCCTCCTTGCTATATTGTATCTGGGAACATCCACAGACAGGACAGCGTATCAACTCTGAGCAAATATGTCAAGCATTCACACACTGTCCACATAGATAATTTGACCGTCGCACTTTAAATTCATATACTGATATAACCTATTCACTAATCATGAATATATGAACCTAGAATCAATCAATGCAAATATCGAAAAGAGTCAGGAAGAAATTTTAAGTGCATTACACTTGTTTTCCATAGCCGTTCAGGAACAATTTGAAGAAGTTCACCAAAAGTTTGATACGAAGTTTGAAGAAGTTGATCGGAAATTAGAAGCGCATAGCAAACGCTTTGACGAAGTACTCTCAGGGCAAGACGTAATCTTAGGCAGGCTAGAAAATGTTGAACAAGAAGTAACATTCTGGAATCCAGCTATCACTAGAAACCAAAGAGATATCGAAAAGATTAACAAACGACTAAAGTTGATCTAATTAAAAACACCCTCGCGTCGAGGGTGTTTTTAAAATGAATGTTTTAACTATTTACGCGCTCGCTATATGTTCCATCCTCAGTATTCACAGCTATGGATTCACCTTCTTTTATAAACACCGGCGCTTGAATTGTGGCACCAGTCTCAAGCTCAACCTCTTTCATAGCAGTGCCACTTGCTGTGTCGCCTTTTGCACCATCTGGCGCACTAGTAACTTTGAGTGTCATCTTCTTTGGTGTCTCAACAGTAATAACCGCACCATCACTAAATACTCCAACTACTTTCTGACCGTCTTTCATAAACCGCATCACATCTCCAATCATGTCTTTACTCACCGCTACTTGCTCATACGTCTCCTGGTCCATAAAATGTGCGAAATCATCGTCTGCATATAGAAAATTCAAACTATTACGATCAACGCGCGCAGGCTCCAGACCACTCGTGTCATGAAAAGTCTGATCAACTGTGCCGCCAGTTTTTATATTCTTTAATTTAGTCTTTACAAATGCACCACCTTTCCCAGGCTTCACATGCTGATATTCGCTGACGATATAAAGTTCTCCGCGAAACTTCACAACTGCGCCTTTTTTTAAAAAATCTATTGTACCCATAGTGTATTTTATTAAAAACAAAGAAGAGGCCCGTTGCCGGGCCGCGTCTTATTTATGATGGAATGTATGGCATCAATGCCATTTGCCGAGCTTGCTTAATTGCACGCGCTGCTTTGCGTTGGTGCAATGCACACAAGCCAGAGCGACGTCGCTGCGCAATCTTCATATACGAAGATATGAAGCGCTTTAATGTGTTCACGTCTGTATAGTCGACTACTTTCTGGTTTACACAATAATGGCACATTTTCTTCACTTTCTTGCCGGCGGTAGGTTTTTTTGTTCGTGGTCCTGGCATAGTATTAGAATGGAATATCTTCAATCTTAATCTCATCGTCCTGAACCTGTGGCGCACTTACGCTTGCCGGAGGATTTGCAGGAGTAGATGAGCCAAATGACTCATAAGTTGGTGCGCCTGCTGCAGCTGCTGCTGGAGCTGCACCACCACCTTGACCGCGAGGGCCATCAAGCATAATCATGTCACTTGCTATAATTTCTGTTTTGTATTTGCGCACACCATCATTTCCTGTCCAATCGCGCGTCTGAATTCGTCCTTCAATATATACACGACGACCCTTGTTCAAATATTGCGCACAGATTTCTGCAAGCTTACCCCAAGCAACAATGTCGTGGTATTCTGGCTTGTCCTGCATTTGTCCTGAACTGTCTTTGTATCGATAGTTAGTTGCCACTGCAAAATTCGCAACCTGTGTTCCACTTGGGATACTTCTTACTTCTGGGTCACGTGTTAAGCGACCGATTACCATTGCTTTATTCAAATCCATAGAATTTTGTGTTAAAGATTTTCTGGAATAAAGTCTTTCTCGAGCAAGTCATCTAACTTCTTGTCGAGCGCCTTCATATCTACTGGTTTTGCATCTTCTGCTTTAGCAGCTGGTGTTGTAACAGGCTTCGGTGTATACATTGGCTTGCGACGTGATTGTGTTCGCGCTTTACGTGGAGCAATCAAAGCACCCTGAGCAAATGAATACACACGCTTTTTCTCAGGAGCTACACGGAATGTATAGCGAAGCAATCCTGCAAATCGTTCCAATACTGGACGAATCGGCTTAGCTTTCTCTTCTTCCAGTTCAAATTGCGAATTTACATACCATCCGAACTTGGTGTGCTTAATTGCATATGCCAAGCGATGCTTACCAAGATTTTCCATAGCCAAATCTGCTGCACCATTGGTTTCAAGTACAGATTTCAATTCAGTTTTCTTTGATTCAAGTTCTTCTTCAGTCAAACTTCCAGGAAGAACAAATAACAGTTCGTACACAGGCATAATAGACTCTTATTCTTAGTTGGCGTATCATAACATAATCCGTTTTTGGGCGCAAGCGCCTGATTTTACCTAATTTTCCCCAATTCCTATGATATCCAAAGTATTTTCCGCTGCCACAATTGGCATGCAAACAACCCCAATTGAAATAGAAACAGATATGCGTGGTGGTTTTCCAGGTTTTACAATTGTTGGACTGCCAGACACTGCGGTTCAAGAAGCAAAAGAGCGAATTAAAACAGCAATTACTAATGCAGGCCTGGAATTCCCGTATTCATACCGAATAACAGTGAACCTGGCACCAGCAACTATCCGTAAAGTTGGAACTGTGTACGATCTCCCTATTGCAGTTGGAATCCTCCTTAATATATACAAAATAAAACTTTCCGCTCCTCATACTAAAATATTTGCTGGTGAACTTGCACTTGATGGATCACTAAGATACACGCAAAACATTCTTCCTATTATTCTGCGCAGTGACCCAAAACAAGAATTCTTCATTCCAAAGCAAAACTGCAATCACTGTATGCAGCGCTTGGTTTTTCCAGTGGAAAACCTCAAGCAACTTATTGACCATTTGTCTGGTAAAAAAAGCATAACTCCACTCAGAGCACAACCTGTTACCTCAAGCTCGCCAGAGAACTTCATTGACTTTGCAAAAATCATTGGACAATCAACTGCTAAACGCGCGCTGGAAATCGCAGCAGCAGGAAAACATAATATATTACTTACAGGTCCGCCAGGCGCTGGCAAGACCATGCTGGCGCGTGCACTTCCGTCGATTCTTCCTAAGATGACTCAGAAGGAAATTCTTGAAGTCACCCATGTACATTCAATTGCAAAACAACTCAGTGAGCAATCGCCATTTATTACGCGGCGCCCGTTCCGGGCGCCGCACAACACCATCTCTGCAGCCGCACTTATTGGAGGAGGAGCAACACCAACACCAGGAGAAATAAGTCTTGCGCATCACGGCGTCCTATTTCTTGATGAATTTCCAGAATTTCGTAGAGGTGTTCTTGAAACACTTCGTCAACCGCTTGAGCACGGAACTATTACAATCACTCGCGCAAAATACACATGCCGATTCCCAGCACGATTTATTTTAGTTGCGGCACAGAACCCGTGTCCATGTGGTTATGCAACTTCACCTGACCACGAATGCACATGCAGTGCTGCGTCAATTCACAATTACAAAAAGAAAATCTCTGGTCCGCTACTCGACAGAATTGACATGCATGCTGATGTACCACGCGTGCCAATTGAGAATATTTCAAGAAATACAAAAGCTGAATCAAGTGCGACTATTCGCAAAAGAGTTCATCGAGCACTCAAACAAAAAAGTTGCGCAATAGACATGGATGCAGAACAAGTACTTAACCAAGCTGCAAACAAACTCAAGCTTTCAGTGCGCAGTTACAAGCGCAGCAAGAACGTCGCACAAACAATTGCCAAACTATCTGGAGAAACAACCATTACTAAAGACCATATTTTTGAAGCATTGCTCTATCGCGCACCTTGACAAAACAATATAAATAACCTACAATTTTACAACTGTGGAATCTTCCATGGCAAGTACCTCACAATGTCACCGTATTGTGTGAAAGCAGTGTGACAGGGAGCTAAATTTTGAGTGATGTAAGAGATATAGGTTCATTTGTGTCTAATGAGACACAAGCGATCATCCGTACCATCAAGTCAGAGCCATATGACATGGGCATGCTTGATGGAGCACAGCTTCGCGCTGCATTCATTGGCATGTGCCACGACGGAACTGAGCTGTACCCATTGTTGCGTTACGCCTGTGGTAATAATTGCGACCCTGATCTTCCGGTGATTACGATCATCAAAGAAGAGATGGCAAAGACAGGGCGCTTGCAAGAACTCCTCGAGTTGCTGGCTCTGTGCTACTACGACGAGCTTGACGGCGAGATCAATCGACTCAACAACAAAGGAGACGATGGGTACGGCCCCTCTTCAGACACTGACTTTGATCTACTGGACGAGATCAAAGTGATCGCGCAGCAGCTCTGGCCTGATCAAGTTGATCTGCTGACTCAAGTGCTAGACAACGACAATCTCAAGCGCCTTGCGCTTAACCAAGATGCAGTGTTCTTCCATAACATGCCAGACGATAAGTATTGGTCTGCTCGTGTGCGGCATTTCACCTCCTGCAAGGATTGGCGTCGTGCATGGGACGAACTTTGCAAAGCTGAGCGTGGACCACTCAAATGGAGAAGCTGTGGCAGGAAGCTAGATCCGTTTGAGCGCACTGAGCCAACCTATCGGTGTCACCAGATCAGCACCCCCAAACTGAAAACCTTGGTAAACTCTCTGTACAACACCATGGCACTCGAAGGGCAGATGGAGACATGGACTGACGACCATACACAAGACCAGTTCAACGGCAACACGCCGGGGTGGCACGTGGCAAACCGACGTTTCCTTGTTGGAACGCTGCGAGATGAGAAGCGCACTCATGAATTCTACATGTGGATGCGCTTGAAGCGACACTTCGATCGTCAGCGCGATGCCGCACGCCGACGCAAGAAAAAGCGTGCGCGCAAAAAGATGGCAAGTAAGAGCAAATAACGTGTAAAACACGACCTAAAAGCCGCTTCATCACTAACATGATGAAGCGGCTTTTTAATTTTCCTAAATTCTATCGCACGTAGGTAAATGGATTAACCTTACGACCATTAACACTAATCTCAAAGTGTAAGTGTGTGCCCGTTGAATATCCAGTAGTTCCCATCATGGCTATCACTTGACCTTTTGTCACATAATCCCCAGCTGAAACAAATAACTTACTGGCATGACCATAACGTGTTTTGATACCGTTTTGATGATCAATATCAATAGACAATCCATATCCGCCGCGCCACCCAGCTATTTTTACAACACCAGAATCTGAAGCATACAGTGGAGAGTCATAATGCCCATCAATATCAAGCCCATGGTGACGCGCATGATAATATTGCGTAATCACATGACCGGTTGTTGGCCAAACCATACCAGCACCTGCTGCATACCGACTTGGTGGTGGAGGCGCAACATTACTATATGAGCGCGGCGCGTATGTGCGACTCTTTACAATTGGCGCTGCAGCACGCGGCTTCGTTCCACCAGGAATCACAATCTTCTCACCAATAACAATGTCCGAAACACTAGCCAAGCGATTGAATCGCACAATCTCTTCAACTGACTCTACGTCGTACTTTTTTATTATCTTTGATAGTGTATCACCGCGTTTCACAACATGAGACACGCCTGTGATTGGCAAAATAGATAGCACATCGCCCGGACGAATATACGAACGAGATGTTAAGTTGTTCTCCCACAGAATACTCACCGTGGTTACATCAAACTTATCTGCAATAGTACTAATCGTATCTCCTTGCTGCACAATATAGCGAGTGAGATCACGACGTGATGGTGTAACTTCAGCACCAGGCAAAATCATTGGCGCACTAACACTACTACCACCAGAACTCAATCCGACCAACTCTTCAATGTCTCCATCATTATCACTTCCAAGAGAATCTGGTCCAGCTTTCACACCATAAGAAAAAGGATCAGCAGTATGCGCAATCTCATATTGCTGTGCTTCAGCTGATTCAATAATAACTTCATCTTCAAAAAAAGATTCTTCTTCACCCTTTCCAACCACTTGCAAAAACATAGTGTTGGTTCCAGCGCCATACACCGGCGGAGTCCAAAATCGCGAATGCGGCATAACTAATGTAAAAACCAAAAGAACTACAATTCCAGTGATGAGCCAAGTTTGTCCAGACAATGCATATAACTGCTCCTCTGCTGTACCGAACCTATTGGTTACAGTTCGACGAATTGTAACATACTGCTTGTACGGCCCAAGCATGGCAAACCGTACAAACCAGCGACCAAACCGCACCAGACTAGTACCAATACTTTTGGCAACAACTACAACAAACCGCTTCACAAATACGAGCAGTTTGAGTGTTTCCAACAAGATTTTGTATCCAATGCGTTTCATAGTAGCGTAATAGGTATACTATAAACCATTGGAAAAATCAAGGCTAGCCTAATGAACAATTATTGACAATATCGCCGCTTTTTCATATCATAGCAACAGTTTTTACAAAGTATATTATAACCTATGAGTTCAGTTACATTACTATTAGTCAGCGCCACTGCTGCAGCTGCAATTGCTATTATTTACGGATTGTATCTCGCGTCCTGGATCATGAAGCAGCCAGCAGGAGACGACAAAATGCAAGCTATTGCTCGCGCTATTCAAGAAGGAGCTAAAGCTTACCTTACTCGTCAGTACAAAACCATCTCTTGGATCGGTCTTATCGTATTTGTACTACTGTGGGTTTTCTTTAGTGGGAAAATAGCCGCTGGATTTTTGGTTGGTGCCGTGCTTTCTGCAATCGCAGGAATTATTGGTATGACAATTTCTGTTCGCGCAAATGTGCGAACTGCACAAGCTGCTAAAGGTGGATTGAAAAAAGGTTTGGAAATGGCAATCAAAGGTGGAAATGTTACCGGACTTCTTGTTGTTGGACTTGCCTTACTTGGTGTGACGGTTTTCTATTGGATTACAAAAGACCTGACCGCACTTGTTGGACTTGGATTCGGTGGATCACTCATCAGTGTATTCGCACGATTAGGTGGAGGAATTTTTACAAAAGCCGCAGACGTTGGCGCAGACTTGGTTGGTAAAGTTGAAAAAGGAATTCCCGAAGACGATCCACGCAACCCAGCAGTGATTGCAGACAATGTAGGAGACAATGTTGGAGACTGCGCCGGAATGGCAGCGGACTTGTTTGAAACTTATGCTGTGACATCTGTTGCGGCAATGCTCTTAGGTTCAATTGTATTTAAGTCTGCAGGAGAAAACGCAATCTTGTTCCCACTACTGCTTGGTGCGATTTCAATTTTCGCCTCAATCATTGGCTCATGGTTTTTCAAACTCGGTAAAAAGAAAAACATCATGGGCGCGCTATATAAAGGGCTAGGTGTTGCCGGACTATTAGCGCTAATTGCTTTTTACCCTGCTGCAAAATACATGTTTCCAGATAGCACACTACAAATCTTCGGTGCAGCAGTAATCGGTCTTGTGGTAACCGCACTTATGGTAGTGATCACTGAATATTACACATCAACTGAATATGGACCTGTTAAATCAATTGCAAAATCTTCAGAAACAGGACATGGCACAAATATAATTACCGGATTAGCTGTTTCAATGAAATCCACTGCATTGCCTGTTCTGGTAATCGCCGCTGGAATGCTTGGTGCATATGAACTTTCTGGACTTTACGGAATTGCAATCGCTGCAATGAGCATGTTGTCAATGGCAGGAATTATTGTGGCTATTGACGCATACGGACCAATCACAGACAATGCTGGCGGAATCGCAGAAATGGCAGAGCTTGATGAAAAAGTCCGCAATATCACTGACCCACTTGATGCTGTTGGTAACACAACTAAAGCAGTGACCAAAGGATATGCAATTGCTTCAGCAGGCTTGGCTGCGCTAGTATTGTTCGCAGCATACACAGAAGAGTTTGTGATCCGAGGAAAAGAATTAGTATTTGAACTTGGTGATCCATATGTGATTGTTGGATTGTTCATTGGTGGATTGCTTCCATATTTGTTTGGAGCATACGCAATGCAAGCTGTTGGAAAAGTTGCAGGAAAAGTTGTTGAAGAAGTACGTCGTCAGTTCAAAGAGATTCCTGGCATCATGGAGCGCAAAGCAAAGCCTGAATATGGTAAATGTGTAGACATTGTAACCAAAGGTGCAATACGCGAAATGTTTGTTCCAGCGCTTATGCCAGTTGTTGTACCAATTGCTGTTGGTTTTGCATTAGGTCCGGTTGCACTTGGCGGACTACTTGTAGGATCAATTGTTACTGGATTATTTGTTGCGATCTCAATGACCACAGGTGGTGGCGCATGGGACAATGCAAAGAAATTTATTGAAGATGGCAACTATGGCGGCAAAGGATCAGATGCACATGCAGCAGCAGTAACAGGAGACACGGTTGGTGATCCATACAAAGACACCGCAGGACCGGCAATCAATCCAATGATTAAAATCTTAAACATTGTTGCACTTTTGATGGTGGGGTTGCTTATATAAAATGTACACCCTTTACATCCTCCAATGCGCAGACAAAAGTTTGTACACTGGCATTGCAAAAAACCTAGAAAAAAGACTAGAAGCACATCGAGCGGGTGTTGGTTCAAAATACGTTAGAGCTAGACTACCAGCAAAAATAGTGTATACTGAAACGTGTAAAAACAGATCAGAGGCAACCAAGCGAGAAGCAGAAATAAAAAACATGTCTCGCAAAGAAAAACAATCCCTTTTCTAATTAACTCATTTATTAAATATGAGTAAACAACAAAACATCGCCGAATGGGTTTTGCGCATCGGTGTGTTCGGCTCATTTCTGGGTCATGGAATCTTTGCTCTTGGAGTGAAGCAAGGCTGGATTCCGCTGATAACCGCATTTGGGTTTTCAGAAGAAATGGCAATCACCTTATTGCCACTAATTGGTATCATGGATATCGTGGTCGCATTGATCGCGCTGTTCAAACCAATCCGTGTTGTCCTTGCTTGGGCAGTGATCTGGGCATTTGCAACCGGGCTTGCTCGTCCAATTGCCGGCGACCCAATATGGGACTTTGTTGAGCGATTTGCCAACTGGGCAGCACCACTTGCACTTCTGTATTTGCAAGGTATGCCAAAGAAAGCAAAGGACTATTTGACTGTGAGATAAATTCCAAATCGTTTCAAAAAAACCCCGCTTGTCGGGGTTTTTTGCTTGACAATTCTTCCAAATATGATACACCTTGTATATCAAGGAGGGGATAAATGAACGAACATGACATTGGACTGGTAAACGGACTGTGGTACTTCTGGCTGCTCAGCACCTTGCGCTATGCTTATGCTGCATACTCCAACCAAAAGATGAAGAATGTTACACACGTTTCAAAGGCACTTATCAAATCAGGAGTTATGCTGCTCGGCCTTCACCCAAGAATGCCGCGAATTTTCTCTGCTTGCGCTGTTGGTGTTGGGCCATGCTTAATCGCGGCGATGTACATAATGACCGGAGCAGAGCTCTTTCTTTTTACAAGAACATGCATGCTCATTTCGATCTACTACATCATTTTCTATAGCGCAAATCGAGAAGCAGCAAAACCACAACTTAAGGTTGTAAAAAACAAAGAAGACCGCGGCACCGGAACTTGACCCAAAACAAAAAAGCCCTTCCACAACTCGGAACGGCTTTTTAAATTTTTACAAAACCTACAACACCTCAAAACTATCGATTATGTCAGTAAACGTTTCCACAATCTCCGCCTCCTCACTTCCTTTTCCATATTGTGCATCAATCCAAATATACTTATCATTCTTGTACTCAAGAATTGTACTGATCCATGTTCCATTTCCTTCCATCAGCGGTCGCGGAAATTGAATGCCACGCTTGCCATTAATCGTGACTTGAGAAATCTGATTTGCCGGAACTTCTTCGTTCTCTGGAATGCTCTTTATGAGAAGATCGAATTCTAATCCATTTAATGGAAAAATGTTTACCATTATGCTTCGATAATTTTCCATTAAACCATCCACGCCAACTTTCGCCATAGGATCAAATTTCCGCGCCCAAAATGCCGCAATACCAGCAGACACATCTGCTTGAGGCAATTCCCAATCACCTGGATAGGTAATCTTGAATTCACCACGCACCGTATGGGTGATTGGCGCACGACTATTTCCACTTTCACCGATGGGTTTTTCTCGCGGTGTGTCTGTGCTCGCACCACACCCAGCACCTATTAGCGCGATTGTAGCCACGACTATAATTATTTTTTTCATAAAAAATTAAACTAAGAATACGTTTGTAGTATACACTATTGACATGTACGCTCAATCTGTTACACTTTGCACATAATTTTTTTAGATCACTCACATGAATATTGAAGTAAAAACCCTTCCCAAGTCACGCGTTGAACTTACAGTTACAATGACGCCAGAGGAAATCAAGCCTCATTTAGTAAAAACAGCGCAGCGTGTTTCGCAAAGTCGAGACATCAAAGGTTTTCGTCGCGGAAAAGCCCCTTACGACAAAATAGTTCAAGCAGTTGGTGAAATGGCTTTGCTTGAAGCTACAATTGAACCAATGGTTCAAGCAACATATTATTCTGCTGTAAAAGAAAAAGGTCTGGATGTGATTGGTATGCCGGAAATTAATGTTACCAAATTAGCACCAGGAAATGCTTTTGAGTTTACTGCAACCGCTGCTATCTTGCCGGGAATTACTTTGCCGGATTTTTCAACAATTTCGGTTCCATGTAATCGAACCTTAAACCGCAACG
>CAZKMQ010000020.1:0-12956 GCA_964554065.1 uncultured Gammaproteobacteria bacterium
GAGAATCGAACTCACGACACGAGGCTCTTCAGGCCCCTGCTCTACCACTGAGCTACCCCGGCATCTTTGTAAAAAGCCGCGCAAGGCGGCTTTTGTGGACCTGAGGAGGATCGAACTCCTTACCTCCGCAGTGCAAATGCGGCGCTCTACCAACTGAGCTACAGGCCCGTAGTGACGTATCACAAACGTGACAACACTATACCTACAATAGTTTTCACTGTCAATACAATGATTTGACGGCTATGCACAAGTAGTATATAGTATACACAGATCAAATACGCCCCCGATTAATTATTGTGGGTTTTTATATTCTATGACTCAATTCGCAAAAGCTACACCATGGCGCAAGCTAGAAAAAGGACGAATGCATCGTCCTGCTCTTTTGGTATGCTTGCGGATCGCTTCATGATAGTTTTTAGATAAAAATTATTACAAAACGGCCCGCAAGTCGGGTCGTTTTTAATGATAATCGGTTACAACCTATCAAATACGCAATTCAGGAAGGTTTCTTCGAAGACTTTCTGAGCTATGTCTTGGCGTATTTGAACGTAGCTCGAGAGTCTTCTGACAAGTCTTCCTTATATAGGGGGACTTGTTTGTTTTTCGCGCATCATTGGCGCATGAGACAAATGTTGCTTCTGGTTTGCGCGAAGCGTTCTCTATGGTAAGAGGATTAACCGTCAAACTGGGGTCGTTGTCGCAAATCAATACGCATGAAAATTTTCAACAGGAGTTTTTTTGCGTCAAAAAATTTAGAACGCCATGTTGTGATACACGATAGGTGGATTTTTTGACGAACACTATCACGGCCGATACGCTGACTGTGTTCTTGAGCGAATTGTTTTGGAACACAACTATAACTGGAGAGAAAAAAATGAAGAACCTCAACACCACTGACTGTGTGAACGGCAACATTCACGGGCACGGCCGTCACGGCATGGGTGCGCCGCTGGGATGCAAGCCGCGTCATGGGCGCAGCTGGGGCCACGGCCGTTACGACGAGCCGGTTCCGCCGATCGTTCGGAAGTAGTCGGCGTCGTCGACCTTCAAAAACCTTGGGAACATACGTTCTCAGGGTTTTCTTTATAGTTGACACTTGTGGTGAGTTTGTGTATGGTGGTTTCACCGAACAAGGAGGGGTGCAATGTCTTTACTTGATGATCTTTGGGAAAAACTCAAAGCCAAGGCAACCGAGTTACAGCTCAAGCAGGTACTTTCAGTGCGGCTTGAGAACATTCCTGTTACAAGCACTGATGCACAAATGGGTACGATTTTTTTGCCTAGCAAGCTCATGAAAAGGTGTGGGCTTGATGTTGGTGAGCAGGTCTACGTATACAGTGCGCGGTTGAAATCTCATTGGACTGCTCATGTGTATGATGCACACGGAGAAATGTGCAGCGTTAGTGAAATGCACGGGATAATTAGGGGTGATCGGCTTGTCGTAGCTGCCTATGTTGGTTCATTGGTTTCCTTCGAGCCTAAGGTGATCAAATTCGACTAGTCCAAACGAACAACAAGACAGAGTAGTGACAGCAGTTGCTACTCTGTTCTCTTTTATATACTATACAGACATGCGACAGCATCTTGTAGAACTTACACAACAGTTGATACGTTTTCGTTCAACGGTACACCAGCCCGAACAAATTCGAGGTTGTGTTGATTTTGTGAAAGATTTTTTTCAACAAACATCATTGCGCGTTGAGCATATTGAAAATAAGGGTGTGCACTCGCTGTTTATTTCCAAAGGAACAAAGCATCCAAAGGTGTTGTTGTCCGGTCATCTTGATGTTGTATCTGGTGATGATGATCAGTTTGTTCCTGTATTGCGAGAGGGAAAACTTTTTGGTCGTGGAGCACTTGATATGAAAAGTGGTATTTCAGTTATGATGATGTTGATGCGAGAATGTTCACAAAATAATTTTGATGTTGGATTGATGCTAACTACAGACGAAGAGCTAGGAGGCTTTGATGGTACTGGTTATATTGTGGAGCAAGGGTATCTTGGTGATGTTGTTATAATACCTGACGGTGGTGAGGCGGTGCATCATGTGGTCACAAAAGCTAAAGGGGTGATCCATGTTACTGTCACAGCAACTGGTTCGAGCGCGCATGCATCACATATGTGGGATGGTAAAAATGCTATTTATCTTTTGATGCGAGGATTGGAATCATTGCGCACATTATTTCTTCGTGTGCGTGAACATCCTAAAGGTCACTGGGTGAACACATTTAACATTGGTCGCATTCAAGGAGGTCTTGCCACAAATGTAGTACCAAATATTGCAACAGCACAATGTGATATACGTTTTATTGAGACCCAAAATCCACATCAGCTTATTACATTAATGCGTAGTGTGTTGCCACCAGGTGTTGAGCTTGATGTCTATGCAAACGAACCGCCAATGATTACACCGATGAACCATCCTCTGGTATTAGCATATATGGAGGCTATCAAAACAGTTGGCCGTGTACCAATGATTGATGCTGATCATGGTTCATCAGATGGGAGGTTTTTCAGTGCAAAAGGAGTTCCGGTTATTCTTGCACAACCTGACGGAGGGAATATTCACGCCAAGGGGGAGTGGGTAGATATTCAATCCATAGACGATTACTACACTGTGCTTCACAACTACCTTCATGCTGTGTGTGGATAAGTTGATTTTACAGATTGCCTTATCAGCGCTACAGTATATATAGATATGAAAATAGCAAGCGCTACAACAAAGATGTATACAGTCATTGTAGATATGACCCGTCTTTTGTTGGTCTCATTTATTATTAAGCCAATGAGCCCGTAGCGTGAGAAGAATACTTTCTGAAATATTCAATCAGCCGCTGCGGTTTCCCGCAGCGGCTTTCTGTATAATCTGGTTCTTGCCCTCTGTCTCGTTGTAGCGAGATAGAGGCCCAGGATCTGGGTCGTGGTGATGTAGGGGATTGCCACAAAGAATAGAGTACAGGAGGGGAAATGAACGAGACTGAGAAGAAGACGGTTCCTTTTGACCCGCCCGCTCCGGGTAGTAAGCGTGCTGTCAAGCAAGTACGGCCAAAGCGGCCTTGTATCGCGTCAACCAATGCAGGTGTGCCCAGCAATCTTCTGGGCGATGGGCCGGTTCCACCTGAGTACACAGGCTGGCTCATGAAGTCCAACTGGTAGAACGCCAATTGGCAACAAACAAAAAAGGCCAAAGTGTGTGTAACACAACTTTGGCCTTTTACTATTCTAGATTATTTGACCTGTGTCAATGGTTTTTTCTTTCCAAGTACCGCGATAATATTATTTGCTGCGATAACTGCCATTGAATCACGCGCTTCTGTGGTTGCCGATGCGATATGTGGTGTGAGCATGACATTATCTAACTCGCGCAAAGCATAATGATCTTTTGTGTTGCAGTCAATTGATGGTTCACATTCAAAAACATCAAGTCCTGCGCCCATGATTTCTTTTTTGTATAACGCTTTTAGCAAAGCCTTCTCATCTATAACTGGTCCACGTGCTGTGTTGATTAGTACAGCGGTTTTTTTCATAACTTTAAATTCTGGTGTGCCGATGAGGTGTCGAGTGCTGTCAAGCAAAGGCACATGAAGAGTGACCACATCAGATTTTTTCAGCAGTGTCATTTTGGAAACTTTCTTTGCGCCGAATTTTTTTTCCAGTTTTGGTTTGCGAGAACGATTGGTATATAGGATTTTCATACCAAGTCCGTCGTGTGCAAACTTTGCAACAATAGAACCGATGCGTCCGGCGCCGATGATGCCGATGGTCTTGCCGGAAAATTCCATGCCAAGCAAAAGCTTTGGTTGCCAAACTTTATACTTGCCAGCACGAATGTATCTATCTGCTTCATGAAGTCTGCGTCCAACTGCCATCATCATTGCAATCGTATGTTCGGCAACAGATTGAGTCAGTACGCCAGGAGTATTTGTAACAATAATTCCGCGTTTGGTTGCTGCTTCAACATCAATGTTGTCGTATCCAACAGCGTAGTTGGCGATTGCTTTGAGTTGTGGCCCTGCTGCATCCATTACTTCACCGTTAATTTTTTCAGAGAGTAGTGGTAAGATTGCATCCATACCCTTAACTTTTTTCAAAAGCGTTTTGCGCGGAATTGCCGCAGATTTTGGCCAAACAGAAACTTTGAAGTTCTTTTTCTTTTTTAAAAGCGCGAGGCCGGCATCAGGAATGCGACGAGTAACATAAACTTTGAATGCCATATAAAAAAATTATTTTAACGACATTAGTATACCATTTGGACGAGGTAAAAGAAAAAACACTTTGGGTTAGGATGACCATGTTTGATAGCGACGTATTTCCAAAGTGTTTTTCAGTTGTGTCAGCAAGTGTGCCAGGTACTTATTACAAAAAGATGTTATCACCTGCTGATAAATAAAGATACCAGAGTTTTGTTAACTTGTCAACCCTCAAGCTCTTTATGTATCCTAACCAGCTCACGGATTTCATCATCAATAATTCCTTCGGCAAATAAGGTGTCATCAGTATTTCGAACAGGGATAGGTTGCAGCTTCAGCTTAGTTGAAAAGATGAGTTTTTCAAGATTGATTTTTTTATATGCAAAATATAATCCAGCAAGCGCTGTCACAATAAGCCCTGTTTTGAACCACGGGAAGCCGGATTCATTATCAGTGATCATTGCCAAAGGTATTTTTTCTTCCTCTGATTCAATAATTTCTGGTTCAGAAATTACAATGTCTTGTGCGTCCCGTACAAAAAGTACTGGACCGGCTTTGGTTGTACGAATGATTCCAGAGACAGTTATCGTGCTGCCTGTTTCAGCGTCAACAATATTATCAAGTGTTCGTGTATCCACTTTCAGTTCGGCTTCTCCATCATCTATGTACATGTGTGATTTGGATTTTTCAGTTAAGGCTCCGCTAACAGTTACCAACCAACCAGTGTAGTCAAGTGTGATGTCTTTAAGCAAAACTTCATGAGCAATAGGCTCGGTGCCGTCAGACAGTACAACAATGTCATCACGCGATGATGTTTTGATTCTTTTTTCACCACGACTTTCAGTAACCTCGCCAGTCACTTCAACAACATCGCCACGCGCTAAGTCTGGAAAATCCTTACTAAACATATACACCTGGATTCCAGAGCCAGCGATATAGAAGAATTGCGAGCCAATAATGCCAGGAACTACAGAGACCAGACCGCTTGTTCTAATCAAACTGCCTTTGGGTAATGAGGCAATCTCTGCAATAGGAGTGGATACTAGTTGAAGTGTAGGCTCGATTATTTCTTTTTCTGTCATTGACTTGGGGATCGTAAGTGTATTTGGTAAACCTGGTGTGGGCGTGTTGCTCCATTTCCATAATCCATTAGCATCAAACATAAAGCTCATCCCTTCTTGCGAATCTATGTATGTAACTGCTGCGATAATTTCTTCGCTTGGATGAATGAGCATCACCGATTCAGTTCCAGAATTATTAAGTGCTATTTTGGTTTGCGCACGTCCTAGTACAAGATGCGCATGCGAGGCAATCACCTCGTCAGCAAAAACAAATTTGGTTTTGCTCGTATCTTTCATTGTCCAGCCAGCCAAACTAATAGGAGTATCTGTTGGGTTCAGCAGCTCAATGAACTCACCACTGTCTTCGCCTTCAGGATTAGGAAAAACTTCTGTTATTATTAGCCGACGTTCCTGTTCGGTTGCTGCTTGCGCTTGTGGTTCAGGTTGGATAGGTATTTCTGGCGCAGTTTTCGGTTCTTCACCTCCTGATAAAAACTCGGACTCTGCTTGGCTAGGGCTTTGAGAAGTCGACGCGTTGCTTGGCGTTTCTGGCGCGGGCTCAGGCTCGACAATTGGATCGAATTGGTTTGGAGAATTTTTTGTAGGTGTGTGCGTAAGGACATATGTTGTGGTTTCATAATTAAAAGCAATACTTGCACCCTGCTCAGGGGAGTTGTCATAGATGGTGTGTGTAATAATTTCTCCGTTTGTATTTTTCAGAAAAATTTCATCGCCATTGTTATTGAGCTTATTGGATTCTAGTGTAATAGTAAGCAGTGCATCTTCCGGTGTTATTGTTTGGGTAAGTTTTGCAATCAAACCTTTTGCATCTTCCAAAACCCAGTCAGTGAGATCAACTGGCTCAGACGATTGTAAAGACAATTCAATCCATTCTTTCTCACCATCAAGAGGGTGAGAGACAAATTCATTAATAATAATTTCTGGCGGCACAATCGGTGCAACATGTTCAACTTCACATGCGTGCACTGCTACAGGCCATAGAGGAATTACCAAGCCGGTCAGTGTTAGGCTGCACCAAATAACTGCTCGACGTATTCGAGTTTTCATATGTTTGTAATAAGTGGTTATTCATTTGCCCGAAATAAATCGTCAAATGAAAAATAAATATATTATGGTATCGTATCGGTCAATCAACTGTGCGTCAATACGAGATTGTTGATGAGTTGGGGAAAGTTTGGGTACACTTGATTCTCTTCCTTATATATGGTTTACTATTCCACACACATTGCGGGTGTGGCGAAATTGGTAGACGCGCTTGGTTTAGGACCAAGTTCCTTCGGGAGTAGGGGTTCAAGTCCTCTCACCCGCACAGAAAAAGAATGGCATACGTGCCATTCTTTTATTTTGTAGTTTGAAATGTCGATAAGTGACGACGGGGATATACTCGAGTATTATTATCCCAATGAGTCTGTATTCACATAAGGAGAAGACGACCTGCTCAGCGACTAAAGGTTTTTTTAATCTTGACAAAGCCTTTCGTATGCGTTATTATCATATCTTCGTTTTTTAACAACTTAAGTTCCAGGGAGGGCTTAGAATGAATAGAAGAAAGTTCGACCTGAGTAAAGCAATCAATGAATTGTTCAAGTTGAGTCTATCGCCAAAGCGTGAGAAGCGACTTATAAAGCAAGTTGTTGGTTATGTGTGTCAGTCAACTTCTGAGCAGCGTACCGCAGCGCTTATTACTGAAGCTTTCGCAATTTTGAATCACTTCTATTGGGAAGCTAACAATATTGTTCAGAGAGTAAAGGTTCAAGCGATGTTAGGTATGCGACACATGGCTATTCCATCAGCAGTCGCTGCTGTTGGTAAACTCCGCATTGTTGAGCAAGTTAACGACGCGATATGCATCTGTCTTTATGACACATGCAGGCTTGGTGTTTTCCTTAGGGTTTACGCTGAGGTTCACCAGTACAACGCCGACGCATACCTTAAGGAGCTGCATGATCTTCAAGGTGAGTTTACCAATGAGAGGCAAATAAGAGTCGCTGCCCAAGTGGTATTAACTCAACGCATGCTCGCTCTTGCAGAAGGTGATCTTGATCGAAGCATGCAATTTAGTCTGGAACTCCTGAAAGAGTTTAGCCAGATTGGACAGCTTGCTTCTGATTGTAGGGTGAATGTTTTTTCACCCACAAAAGGCTCTGCAGCATTTCGTCTTGTGTTCGTTGCAGCATGTACGCCACCGCACGAAAGTGTGAGTTACTTGCGCGGATGGTTTGATACTGTTCTTAACAATATTGTAGAGGACAAATCAGTCAATCAAGTATTCGAGTCGCTGTATCGCATGCTCGTTTTGAATACCGAAAATGATGTTGCGCATTTGGTGATAATTGAAACTGAAGTTGAGGCGCTTACTCTTCTTGCTAACCAGCACAAAGTGCCTTGGATGGCTTTTTCCCCGGAAAATCTAGCTGCGCCATACTTTCTTGTTACTCCTGCACAGACGAAGAAGTTGGAGCATTGGCGCGACAAAGTAGCTTCACTTGTTAAGGTGGAGATTTGTGCGGGCAATCGGTTTCTTGAAGAAATCAAAAGTCGAAAAAGTGAATACGACCAAGCACATGCGCGGCGCTGTAACGAAATCCGTACGCAACCAAAGCGTGGCTTGCGTCTTGGTGGTGCAGATCATGTGGACATTACTGTCTTGCCACTTAAGAACGTGGGTTTGCGCAGCATCGCGCTTTACCCTGAGGGAAACAAATTTCCTGACGTGAACATGGTGCTCATGGTTCGCAAGGAAACACCACACTTACTTACTTTTACTGCCACACTTCGTGATTTCAAGCTCGAGGTGCAGGAGACTGCGCTACATGGCATTTCTCATGACGAGGATGAAGTTACTTCTCTTCTTGAGATGGTGGTCGTGGATATTCTCTATCGCCTAATCGTTCAAGAGAGGAATATGCCTCGTGTGGGAAGTAAGCGTATTAAGTCTTCAGATAAAAAAACCGGCAGAACAGGTAGTCATCAGCCGCCACGGTTGCGTCGATTGCCTGACGGGTTCACTTCAACCGAACGGGCGCAGGAACTTGCAGCGCAAGCAACTGGATGGACGTTGCCTCCGGGTTGGACGTTCGTCAAAGCGCATTATCGTGGTGGGAAGATTGTTCACGATTACCCGAACGAGCCGCGTTTGCGCTATGGCAATGATTTGGCCGAAGGTTTAATCGGAGGTGGTTGATGGCAAAACTTTCAATCAGTATGCTCTTTGCTGCCTGTGTGCAGTGGCGCGGCATACGTAGTAAGCTTACCGGTGTGGATCGGAAGTATTTTTACAGGTGGCTAGCGAATACATACCCAGAAGTCTGGGAGCCGTATCGAACACAACCAGCTCTCTTTCGCGCGCAATGCATGGAAGTAAAGCGTGGTTTGTCTGTTCCACCTCGTGCGCGCAGACTTGGAGTGAACGTAATTACTCGGTACAGTAAGCAATTGGTGCACATGTATCTGGAGGTTCCAGAAAAGGAGCGTGGAACGTTCCAGGCGCATCTTGATAAAGTGATGAGACTCTGTACAACTGAGCGATCACTCAGGCGCTACCTTGGTGTGTGAGATTTCAACAAACACAGAAACCGTTTGCATAACGCAGACGGTTTTTGTATTGTGAAAGCGGATAAGCAATAAGGAGGCGGGTGATGCCGCATGTTAAGATTTGGAATTATCCGCGTGGTTTTGCACAAAGCGATGCTGGAAGAAAGTTGTATCGGCGATTGCATGAAGCAATCGCTGGCATCGAAGCACTTGAGCTCAAGCCAGAGCATGTTACGGTCAACTATGTTGTCCCGGCGTATGCCAATGATTCAGCCGTCATCGTGTATATTGATGCTTTGCTGAGCAGGCACAAGCGCAACTACAAGGTGCGTTGTCAGTTGGCAGATGTGGTGCGTGATTGTGTTGTATATTGGCTTGACCGAGATGAACGATTCGATTGCAATGTCGAAGTGTTTGTCCGTCCATCCTTTGTGAAGGGTCAAGTCGCAGTGCGTGAAGGTCGCACACAATCGCGTGCAGCAAAGCAAGATGCAGCATGAAGTACAAACGAAAGTCGGTTTGTGTAACACAAGTCGGCTTTTTGTTTTTGTAAATAAAAAAAGTACCCCTTGCCTATGCTGTATAGACAGAGGGTACACAAAACAACAACCCTTAATAAAAAGGAGGGACCTTTTTTTATCGGATTAACACCTCCGCTGTGTTGGTTTGCTTTGTATGCGAGTTACTAGAGCCACCGCAATCGTGCGGCGGATAGTAGTGCTGCATACATTAGCAGTCTGGTTGGTTGGAAATTTGAGTATCAAAAGAACCGTGCTTGGGACACGATGTGAATAGCTGACATGTCGCCGACAGCAGGCCGATAATAGAAAAATCGCCTTGTGGGCGACGTATCGTAGTAAATTCGCATCTTTTCCCGAAGGAATGGACGGCGCACCTAACTCAATAGGTTGCGGACGAAGCGTTGGGCCAATTCCCTTAGCAGCTTCGTACTCTTGATACGTCTTGAATTGTGCCTTTACTATAGCACATCCGTAGGATTTGTCAAGTCTATAGTAATAAGGGTAAAATAAACACGATATAACTAACTATCTTATGGAATATCTAATTGGGTTAATAATTTTAATTATATTGATTAGCATTCGCCAGGTGAATCAATACCAGCGTGGTGTGAAATTTATGCTTGGAAAATACACCAAGACGGTTGATCCGGGTTGGCGCTTGATCATTCCTGTTTTTCAGTCTATGACCAAAGTGGACATCCGCGTGAAAGCTGTTGATGTTCCTTTTCAGGAAGCGATTACTAAAGATAATATTTCTGCAAAAATTAACGCAGTCATTTATTATAAAGTTTCTGATGCGGCGCGCGCAGTAATTGAAGTTGAACATTATCGCCAGGCAGTGAGTCAGCTCGCGCAAACCACAATGCGAAACGTGGTTGGTGAGTTGGAACTGGATGAGCTTCTTGCAAACCGCGATACTGCAGCAAAGAAAATTAAAGAAATTGTAGACACAGCTTCAGATCCATGGGGGATTCAAGTTGAGGCTGTGGAATTGAAAGATGTGATTTTGCCAGATGAAATGCAGCGCGTGATTGCTAAGCAAGCTGAGGCTGAGCGCGAACGTCGTGCTGTTATTATCAAATCTAAAGGTGAAGTGACTGCTGCTGGAAATTTGGCTGAAGCAGCGCGTATGTTGCATGAACAAACCGGTGCGCTTCATTTGCGAACATTGAACACATTGAATGACTTGAGTTCTGATCAATCCAACACTGTGATCTTCGCATTGCCACTTGAGGTTTTGCGCGCGTTTGAAAAGTTTACGCAGAGTAAGTAATTGTGACTACATCTCATCTTCTTGCCGCTGCAATTGATGATCAAGCACCGGCCATAGATCTGCATCAAATGGATACCGTTGCACTTGCTTTGGAAATGTTGGAACGAGAGATTTTTGAGCTGTATAAAAACTCAGAAAGGTACTGTCGTGTCATTTACGGCGGTGGAAGCGGAGTTCTGGGAGAAGCGGTTCGTGATGCGCTGTCGCAAAATCCACTGGTTGATCAGTGGGAAATAGAAATGCGTGGAGCAAGCTGTGTGGTGAGTTTGATTCAAAAATAAATTAAAAAGACCAAGTCGTGATGACAAGGTCTTTTTAGTTGGGCGAATTATTACTTTCGCCAGTTGGCAATTCGTTGTTCTCTCAGTCGCTTGTCGCGCTGGCGCAAGAATACACCAGTGAATGTGCCAAGTATGGCACCGCAAAACATTGCGCTGCTGAGTACTCCGTAGAGGCGAAGTGTTTGGTTCACGCTTGGTTCTGCTACAGTGAATCCGCGTAGCATTATGAACATGCCAAACAGTGCTCCAGCTATGGTGAGTAGGATTTTCACCAAACTCACTGCGCTGATGTCTAAGTCAGCTTGGCGTGCAGCAAGGACAGTGGTGCCAAAGCTAAACGCGCCGTAGAAAACATAGCCCACGATAGGAAACAATCCGGCAATCATGCCATAGGGTGAAGCCATCATGCTCAACATCATGCCAAATCCAAACAGCATGAAGTACAGCATGGCTTGGTCAGTGATTTTTGTCATTACTTGCCTCCGGGCTCAGGGGGGAATTGCGGCTCGCCGAACAGCAGGTCAGTCATGCGACACACCACAATGGCGATAACGAGGTCTTCGAGCATGGTGCGACCATCTTGATGCGATGCGTACAGCCATTTGTTGCCCGGATGTGCAGCGTGCAGAGGAGTGCGCTGCATGGCAAGTGCTTCGTCTTTGCCAATCGCACACGTAGCCAGGTTGCCGAGCATTGCTGCGTCGAACTTCCGCACACGCACACGCACCACTTGCTCTACTTGAGGGTAAAGCGTATGCGTTGGGAAAACTCCGGGCAAGTCATTGGCTGAGATATTGGATTCAGCAATCACCGCGCGAGCAGTGCTTTCCAACATTACCAGTGCGGTGACCGAAATTGAGCGTGGTGCACTTGATGGCAGTTGCACCAAACTTGCAAGTCTGTTTTTCATGATTGGCTCCTTTCTGTTGTGGAGGACTGGTATGGATGGTAGGAGGTTTGGGGTGGCTTGTCAATTCGCTTCGCTCGTTGAGTTGCTCACACGTTCCTTGCTTTCGTCATTACCAATCTTGACAAACACAATTATATTTGTTAGTGTGTAAGTACAAATGGCCATTTGGCTCTTGAGATCCACTTCTATTATAGAAGTGGATCGTTTTGTTGTATGATCATATTTATTTTTTCTTGTACTTTTTTAAATTCCGTTTCACGAAGTCGCACAAGTCTACGGAGTAAGCGTTTGCTACTCAATAATCGTATTTGAGAAATAATGCATGAATGTTTTTTGTTGTGATATCTTACTTGCTGGTAATATGGATTTTCTTTAAGAGAGGATGAAAGAGGAATTCCCAAGAAGATATGGCGATTAAATTTTTTCAATACAAGAATGGGTCGCTCGTATAATTGATTTTTTCCATTTTCCTCATGACCAATGTTCATGCCAAGACTGCACCACCATATTTCTCGTTCTTTGAAATAGGTATGTTTTCTTTGGCTAAAATGGAGTTTAATTTTAATTTTTGTCTACAGTAAAAAATCTTTTTGTTTTGTTTGCATAGATTTTGAGATAGAAAATTAAAATAGTATATAACAAGTAGTGCTTAGGTGCAAGTTGGCTTGTCAATTCGCTTCGCTCGTTGAGTTGCTCGCACGTTCCTCGCTTTCGTCACTACCAACCTTGACAAACTGAACGAAATATGATATTTTGAATTGTCTGCTTCGTAGCAGCAACCTGGCCCGGGTAGGGTAACAATGCCGGAGGTCAATTAGACCAAAGGAGAAAAAATGAGTACAGCTGATTTGGACTCAGTGCGTAAGGTCGATGATCTGCGCATCGGTCATGTGAAAGCGCTGGTCACCAAACTTGGTGGTTTAGACGCGGCAAAAGATGTTCTGCGCGGTAAGCGAGTGGTTCGACTTGAGGAGTTGGACATCCGCACGTGTCAAGCCAAAACCCTTTGGGACAAAGGCTTTGGTGAAGTGCTGGGCTTTAAGTCGTTTGAGCAGTACCTGGAATCCATTCCGGAACTGCCCGAACGACCTGCAGACCTTCCGGGTCACTTCCAGCCCATTCTGGTTGACCAGCGAATCTTCCGTTCAGAAGAGTTGGGTGGAC
>CAZKMQ010000021.1:0-12842 GCA_964554065.1 uncultured Gammaproteobacteria bacterium
TTTTTTTTAACAGAAAATAAAAGCTATAATTATGGCCGTGGGACTAGTTCTTATCGGTGCAGGGTGTGGAAAACTTATTCAAACTCGGCCGGCAGATGCTATTGATTTGCCAGGAGATTATTACACAACTCCACCGGCGCAAGTATATGTAACACCAGAAGGTGACAATCGTAAGATTTTGACCGATGGTGAATGTTTGATTTACTTATCAGACAGTAATACATTAATGAGCCCAAATTGGGATGAGGAGAAAACAACACAGAAGTATGGCGATAATGCATATAATTTAATTCGTTACAGAGAGAACGCATTTACCCCGCGTATAGATGCGCATCTTTTAGATTCTAAAGTAAAATTCTCATTGGATAATCCAGCTGGGTTTGATAGGTGTGTAACGGATTTCTACACATTGCTCAGTAATACAAAGGGGTTCTAAATATACGATAAAGCAAAAAGACCGCGTCGTAGACGGGGTCTTTTTGGTTAAGGGTTAAAAGGCGGTGCTAGGCGAGAATGTCCTCTGGCACTGTGAGCAGAAGCTCGACAACACGTGCCGGCTTGGTGTACTGCTCAAGCATGTAGCCGCCGGTCATGATGCTGCCGCTCCAGCCGTCGAGCGAGAACTCACCAACAACCTCTTCGCCTTCCATGACTTCGTACACCAGTCGTGGAAAGCCGTCGCCGTTGACGATGGAGTTGCGACATTCCAAGCCCCACTCACTGAGCTCGCCCTGTACTGCTGGCAAGATTTCCCGGTTGAGCGAGTCAACAAACTGTTGCCGCTTGTCAATCGGCTGTTTGGCCTTTTTTCGCTGCTTCTTGTTGGGCTTGGGTGGCTTAGCCATGAGCAGGTTGAGCTTGTGCGTCACGCCGACCAGGGTGATGTTCTCAATCATTGGCGCGGCTCTTTCGAGCGGCTCATTCAGCACGATTACATCGCCGTAGTCCACCAGAACTCGACGATTGCGATCATGCTCCCAGTTCAGCGACACCATGACTGCCATCACTGTAAAGAGATCCCGACGATTGATGGAGAAGTCCACCGGCTTCTCATGAGCTTGGAAGATCCATAGCAGGCCAGCGTATCCATTTTCCTTGAAGGTGATCTCCAGCTGACCCGAACTGGGGCAACGAGCGATCGTCTTTTTTACTCTATCTGCGTCCATTTTGGACCTCCCTGTTGTTGTGATTGTGCACCTCGTTCGCTTCAATGAAGGGCGAAAAAGAACAATCTACTATACCATATTTAGCCGGTTTTGTCAATGATAAGGCGAGTCGCTTAGTGATAATGCTAAGTAATGGTTGACAAAATCCCTAATTTATGCTACAATTCATCAGCTATGACTACCACAGGGGTGGTCCGCTGCCTCTACTGGCATGGCGATGTGTGGCACTGTGGCTACCGCTGGCTGCCCTACGACTGGGAAGGTCTCAACCCTGCGGTGGTACGTGCACGTAACTAGTCCTTAGTGCTTGGGGTTTAGTCATTGGTACTTTGACCTTAGTCCTTCGGTCCGCACCAGAAATATTCTGGTGCGGTCTTCTTTTTTACAAAAACTTTTCCACACCCCAGTGGCTTGACTTCACAGAATAGTGGGGTACAATGGAGACATAGGATGATCAAGTGGGGATGAGTGGGAAAGGGAGCCATTCATCTTCACTACTTGATCGAAGCTGGTTACTTTGATCAAATCCGCTATCGCCATGCTGAGTTAAGAGGCAGCAGGCGACTTTATCAACTTCCCATGTTTATAGGAGAGTTCACGCATTCGATCGATGAAAAAGGCCGGGTATCAATACCTGGCAAATTTCGTGCGGAACTAAAAAAGGGTGCAGTAGTAACTCGCGGTTTAGATAACTGCTTGTTCCTGTACACCAAACAAGAATGGCGCGAGCATGCTAAGAAGCTTGCCGCACTTCCAATTAGTCAGTCTAACACACGTGCATTCGCCCGGCTCATGCTTGCGGGAGCAATGGATGTGAAAATAGACTCCCAAGGAAGAATTCTTGTGCCGGAGTATTTGCGGCAGTTTGGTGACTTCAAAAAAGAAGTAGTAGTTACTGGACTGTTTAATCGCTTAGAACTTTGGGATAAAGCAAAGTGGAATAAGTATAAGGCAGGGACCGAAAAAGATTCAGTCAAAATAGCTGAACAACTCGGTGAATTAGGAATCTAGCCTTATGCGACACGAAGCAGTACTCAAAGAGGAAGCGCTTTCCTCACTGAATTTAGCGACCGCAAATCATATTGTTGACGGTACTATTGGTGATGGCGGTCACAGCCAAATGATTTTGGAGAATAGTAATGCAAGCGTTCTCGGGATTGATAAAGATCCCGAGGCGATTTTGCGTTGTGGAAAGTTTCTTGGAGATTATGCAGATCGGGTGACATTAGTGCGTGATTCATTTGCCAATATTGCGCAAGTGGTTGCTGATAATGATTTTGGTCCAGTTGACGGTGTGTTACTAGATCTTGGCTGGAGTACACCTCAGTTTGAAGAGCGTGGACGTGGATTCTCATTTGCTAAAGATGAGCCACTTGATATGCGCTATGACGGGTTGGTTGGTAATGGTGAAGCATTAACTGCAGCAAAGATAATCAAGTCTTACAGTGTAAAAGATTTGGTACTCATCTTCTCACGGTATGGAGGAGAAGGGAATGCTGAAGGAGTCGCGCGAGCGGTGGCGAGCGCGCGCAGAAAAAAAGAAATCAAAACAACGGCACAGCTCGTTGAGATTATCGAAGGTGTATATAAAGGAAAGCGCGGCAAGATTCATCCGGCTACAAAAGTTTTTCAAGCGTTACGCATTGTGGTGAATGATGAATATGAGCAGTTGCGTGAAGGACTAAAAGGTGCGGTGGAAGTTTTGACAAAAGGTGGTCACCTAGCAGTAATTACATTTCATTCAGGAGAAGATCGGATAGTAAAGCGCTTTATTGATGCGCACCCGCAACTAAAATCAATCACAAAAAGACCAATCATAGCAGCACCAGAGGAATTGGCACTTAATAATAAGGCACGAAGCGCAAAGCTACGTGTTGCAGAAAAATCATGAAATTTTCACTTTCATACAAAGCAAGTAAAGCAAAAAGAACATTCAAGCGCATGGGCAAAGCACGTCATGGGTTGAAGTTCTGGTATCAGAAGTTTTCTGGATCAAAAACAGTGCGCATTGCACTGTGCTCAGTAATAATTGCATTAGGTATTGGGTATAGTGTAGTGATCAGTAATGTTTCGACCAAAGGGTATGAGCTAACTGATGTTGAGCGACAGATCACACAATTGCGCGAAGAGAATCAAAAGTTGCGTCTTTCGGTTGCAGAATTTCGTTCATTGTCCACCGTACAAAAGCGCATGCAAGCTCTTGGTATGGTTCCAGTTGATGAAGTAACATATGTTGCAGTAGGTGGTTCATCTGTTGCTGCTCGATAGGGGTGTGCAAAACTATGAAATATAGGTACGGCTTTGGCCGTTTTTTTGGTATACTATATACACTATGAACATTGTTGTATTACAGCGCGTATTTTTTGAGTTAGTGTCCGACGCAATTACCGGACCTTTATGGTATTACACCAAAGGAACTGTTTATATTTTCAGTTGGTGGTTGGATCATGTACGATCGTCATGGCATGGAACTGCAGTTGGATTGTGGGCACGAAATATTATGGTGCCCATGTTTGGGCAGTATGATTGGCAGGGGCGGCTGGTGAGTTTTTTTATTAGATTTTTTCAAGTTATATTTCGCTTTATTGGTTTTGTATTTATCAGTGCGGGATTTACAGTAATTACTATTTTGTGGTTCATAGGACCAATTGCAGCTGTGTATTATTTCATCATTACTATACTTTAAATGAAACGCGCAGCCCCTGAAAAATTTGATCTCCATGTCTGTCCTCAGTGTCAACCAGCAGGTAGAAACGATAACGCATGTGTACAGTGCAAAGGTGTGTACTCAGGCATAGTACACGATGACGTTTTGTTATATTGGGGAATACAATTAACTGGTGAAGAAATCAGGTTTCGTCACAGTATCATGCGCATCGGAAGATATTTAACCATGACGCTCATGGTTTTGGTGGCTTTAGCTGTTGTGTATTTAGCATATAGCGTTCGTGAAAATCCGTTTGTTGTTTTTGATGCCTCGTTTTGGTCAGGTAGTAATCAGGCACTCCCTGTATTTTGGTTTGGCGTGTTATTGTTTTTTTACATGCTGATGCGTGTAATCCGTCGTGAAAAAAAGTATGATCCGATCATCTCCAAATCATTTTGGGAAGATAAGAAAGAATTAGGAGCAAAATCAACACCAACACCTCTTAACCCATGGGCTCCGGGGGCGCTAAAGCAATACGCGCATAAGCAAGATATAAGTAAAAGCTTCTCGCGTGATGCACTGCTTGCGCTTGAGCGTGCGTATTATTTATCTGAATCAATCAATACTGAGCGTGTAGACAATTATCATATTTTAGTTGCGCTGCTTTCATTTGACGAGATCATGGGTATTTTGGTGCGTCTGGGAATTTCTGCACATCATATTAAAGATTTTGCAGCCCGATATGCATCACCAGACACAGCACAAGGCAAATTGCCAGTATATGATGATGAGTCTATGCGTACGGCTTTCTCTGCATACCTTGAAGCAAAGAAGCATCACATGCATCTTGTTGGTTTGGGGGAGCTTCTGTGGAGTATTTATGCTGCAAACGAACATTTGCAAGATTATTTGTATGATATAGGTGTTGATGCTCGGCAAATGGAGAACGTAATTGCTTGGGTGCGCATTAAGCAGAAAATGCGTACACAGTGGAAGCGTCAGCGTGTAGCAGCAAAGCATAGGCCAAAAGGTGGTATGGATAAGGCGATGACAGCAGTTGCGACACCTTTTCTTAATGCAGTGTCACAAGACCTTACCATTCTTGCTGCTTATGGACGGGTGAGTCCGCTTGTTGGGCGAGAAGCAGAATTAGAATCATTATTTCGTACATTGCAAGGGGGAAAACAGAGTGTGCTATTAGTTGGTGAATCTGGTGTTGGTAAAGAAGCTATTATTGAAGGTCTGGCATTGTTTATGGCTGAAGATGATGTGCCGCCAGTACTTCGTGATAAGAGGTTGGTTCAGTTATCAGTTCCGCAATTGTTAGCAGGTGCTACACCGGCAGTAGCTCAACAGCGTATGCTGCAGGTGATTCAAGAGGTGCGTCGTGCGCGCAATATTATTTTGTATATTCCAAATGTTGAGAATCTAATTGGTATTACTGAAGGCGGAGAAGGAAGTCTTGATGTAGCTTCTGTTTTGTCGCGTGAGTTAAGCCAAGGTGGATTTCTTATGTTCGGTACCACGACTTCAGAAAGCTATCGTCGGTTTATTAGTAACACTTCACTTGCGCATGCTTTTTCTAAAGTAGATATAGAAGAAATGAGTGTTGACCAAGCAATTCAAGTACTTGAAGCAAAGGCAGGTTATATTGAGTATGAACACAAGGTGTGGTTCTCCTACGCAGCGATCGAACAAGCAGCAATGATGTCTGGAAAGTTTATTCAAGATGATCGTTTGCCGCGTAAAGCAATACGCATTGCTAAGGAAGCTGCTGAAGCTGCAGCATCACGTGGTAAAAATGTACTTGTCACTCATCAAGATGTGGCAAAGATTGTTTCTGAGAAATCTAAAATTCCTGTGAGTGCAGTTGGTGAGAATGAGTCAGATAAGCTGCTTCGACTTGAAGAAAAATTGCACGAACGCGTAGTTGGACAAACGGAAGCGGTAGCTGTAGTGTCGCAAGCATTGCGGCGTGCAAGGGCGCAATTAAGTTCTGGTAAGCGAACGATTGCCAACTTTTTGTTCTTAGGGCCAACTGGTGTTGGTAAGACAGAGCTGTCTAAGACTGTAGCTGATGCGTACTTTGGTGGAGAGTCACAAATGATTCGTCTTGACATGTCTGAGTTCCAAGATGATTCAAGCTTTGTGCGCATGATCGGTTCTCCTGGCAAGAAAGGAACCGGTGTACTTACTGAGGCAATTCGTGAAAAACCTTTTGCACTGCTTCTGCTTGACGAGCTTGAGAAAGCTAATCCTAAAGTGCTTAATCTGTTTTTGCAATTAATGGACGATGGACGAATTACTGATAGTCTGGGTAGAACCATTGATGCAACTAATATAATGCTGGTAGCTACAGCAAACGCTGGTACAGAGTATGTACAAAAGCAGCTAGATGCAGGGGTTTCCTACGAGGATTTGCAAGAAGAATTGCTTCGCGGTAAGCTGGCTGAGTGGTTTCGTCCGGAGTTTTTGAATCGTTTTGACGCTATTGTTCTTTTCCGTGCACTAAAGCAGGAAGAGATCCATAAGATTGCTCAGCTTATGTTAAAGCGAGTTGCTAAGAAACTAGATGAGCAAGGAATGGTATTGGCTGTTGATGATGATGTAGTTGAAGATCTGGCTAAGGCTGGGTTTGATCCGCAATTTGGTGCGCGGCCTATGCGTCGCACGATTCAGGATCGTGTAGAAAATCAAATTGCTGAGCTGATCTTGGCAAAGAAGGTAAGCCGCGGTGATACAATACATTTCTCTAAAGATGGTGTGAACATTGAGTAATATGATGCAAGCAATTCTTGCATTTGGTTTGGCAGGTTTGGTAACTGCTTTTTTTGTACCGCTCGTCAAGCGATTTGCGATTAAAACAAATGTTGTAGATGCGCCTGTTGAGGAGCGCAAAGTGCACAGTACACCCAAGCCGCTGCTGGGTGGATTTGCGATTTTCTTCGGTTTTTTTATTGTCTTGTTCGGTGCTTTGGTTCTTTTTCCGGAATTTTTCTCCTCAGTGCCGTCACTTATGTATGGAGCGCTGTTCTTCGCATCAACTATTTTGATGATTGGCGGATATCTTGATGACAAGTTTAATCTTTCTCCACTACTGCAAATTATTTTTCCAATTGTTGCAGCCATAATAATGATTGTTAGTGGTATTGGAGTATTTGAAATTACCAATCCTTATGGAGGAACAATTATACTTGGTTCTTCTATCGCTGTTGGTGTTGCGTTCTTGTGGCTCATGGGAATGATGTTCACCACAAAGCTACTTGATGGGCTTGATGGGCTTTCAACCGGTGTGGTTCTTATTGGAGCGCTCATGATTTTCGGTCTTACTCAGTCTGTAAAGTTCTATCAACCAGAAATTGGTGTGATCACTATGATCTTTGCAGGTGCTCTGGCTGGGTTTTTAATATTTAACTTCCACCCAGCAAAGATATTTCTAGGAGAAGGCGGAAGTGTGCTTATTGGATTTATCCTAGGTGTAATTGCTATAATTTCAGGGAGTAAGATTGCTACAACATTATTAGTGGTTGGTATCCCAGCGCTTGATGTAGCTTGGGTTATCATTCATAGAATTATCAAAGGGAAATCAATAACAAAAGGTGACAGTGCACATTTGCATTACAGACTTCTTCGTAAAGGAGTTTCGCATCGGTTGGTAGTATTGTTGATGTATGTGCTTGCACTTGGCTTTGGTGCGAGTACATTGTTTTTGCAAAGTAGTCAAAAAGTAATTGCCTTAGTACTACTTGTTGTAGTTATGATAGGCATTGGAATATATTTAGTATGGGGTTCATCGCGAACAGAATAAACAAAAAACATAAGCCAATTAATCCTAAATTGGGAATCGTCATTCTGGCGCTTATGGTGCTTGGCTTCTTGATGCTAAAATATCAGCAGGCTCAGGTTTATTTCGCCCACACATGGGTTAGTGGTGATTACGTGTATTCTCAATTAGCAACAACATTATCACAGCGCGAGAAAGGATTAGGAGGTGTGGAGTATTTGCCAAATGGTGAAGGTATGTTCTTTGTGTTTGAACAAACAGCGCAGCATATTATTTGGATGAAGGATATGAAAATTCCAATTGACATTATATGGTTTGATAAAGGTAAAATAGTTGACATAGCACCTGAAGCGCAGCCGCCATCAACACAAAACGAGCCATTAAAACAATACATTCCGCGAGTGGATGCAAATGCTGTTCTTGAAGTTCCAGCTGAATTTGCTGGAGCCAATGATTGGAAGATAGGGGATAGGCTGAAGTTGGAGTTTATAGAATAGGTTGACAAAAAACACCCCTCAATATACAATACCCCCGTTATTATATTGAAAACTATGTTAGCTATTATTGAAACAGGTGGCAAGCAGTATCTTGTGAGCCCTGACCAAAAATTAAACATTCCCAAGCTTGAAGTTGATGAAGGCGGCAAGGTTGTTTTTGATAAGGTTCTGCTTATGGCAGACGAGGCAAAAGGGACTGTGCAAGTAGGTACGCCGTATGTTGAAGGTGCAAAGGTAGAGGCCTTAGTAGAGAAGCAGGGTCGATCACGAAAGATTATTGTGCTCAAGTATAAACCAAAGACACGTTATCGTATTCGACGTGGTCATCGTCAGCATTACACTAAAGTGAAGATTGCGTAAAATAAATTAATTTGAAAAACAGCCTCATTCGAGGCTGTTTTTCAAAATATTAAATCCCGCACGCGTGTTGCGCATGCGGGATTTAGATGTAGCTAATCTGCAATGAGTCGAGATGCTGAACCGCGGAGAATGCACACTGTAGATTCTCCTTGGTAGAGTTGCGGCCGGCCGCCGTAGCGAACAATGCGAGCCATTATTCTTGGTTTATCACTGCTGAACGATCCTGGCAAGTCAACGAGGTGGCCTACATGGAGTGTGGGTTTTTGTGCAACTAGTGCCAGCCCTTCCATTGCTGTTAGGCCGGTTTCGCTATTTTCTCTGAACAGCATTAGGCAGATGTTAGGACTTCTTCCACGGTTGAAAGCTCCATCCTGGCACCACATCCAGTATACGTCTTCTTTGATGGCTCTTTCAGGGAATAAATTTCTAAACGTGTTGTTATCTCCATCAAACACAACATCAGTCAACTTACACACAGCAACAAGTCCGCCATTATCAACAGATCGTTCAATCCGTGCATCGACCAGGATAAGTTGGAAGTGCTCAGGTAGTTTTTCTGGTTTTTTCGGAAGTTCTGGAATTGATGCGAGGTACTTTTTGAAATCATCGTACCCTAGCGCAGTACCATAGCCCAAGTCCCACAACCGTGTTGCTTGGTCTAATCGAATATCAGCAAGTGTCATTTTGCCTCCCTGTATGATTGGTTGTGCTTTTTATATCAGCACTGTTGTATATTGTCAACCTAGATTTCTTTCCGCTCTTTCATTGCACTGGTCAGGGTTACTTCATCAGCATATGAAAGATCTGCACCAATTGGCAGGCCGCGTGCTAATCGAGAGATTTTTACTGTAGAATCAGAAAGTTCTTTTTGAATATATAACATTGTAGTTTCACCAGGTATGTCCGGGTTGAGTGCCAAAATAATTTCGCGCACTTTTGAGTCCGAAGCCTTCACACGATTAATTAATTCCTGAATTTTTAAATGACGAGGCATAGTACCCTCAATTGCATCAATAGTTCCGCGCAAAATGTGGTATACGCCAGTGTATGCGCCAGACTTCTCGATGGCACTTGCTTCTGGGATTTGCGCGACCACACACACAGTAGACTTATCACGCTTTGGATTGCTGCAGATGTGACATGGATTGTGTTCACTAAAATTCTGACACAAACCACAACTTTTAACAGTGTTAACAAGATTAGAAAGTGCCGCAGTAAGTTGTCCCACCTCACCTTTTCCGGTTCGCAATAGATATAATACAAAACGCTCTGCCGTCTTGGGACCAACAGACGGCAGGCGAGAAAATGCAGTAATCAGTTTTTGGATTGAAGGGTCAAACATTATTCTTTTTTGCCAAACATATCCATGACTCCCATATCCTTCATCTTGCTTGCCATGATTTTTTGGATTTTTTTTGTTGCGCTGTTAAAAGCATCCTCCAGTCCACGTTCTAATTTGCGCTTGTTCGCTGGGTCAAGCAATTCTTCATCAATAACAACATCAGTGACTTTTTGGTTGCCGTCCATTTTCATTTTGATCTTACCGAATTGCTCAGATACGTCAACTGATTCACCAGCCAACTTGCCTTGAATATCCTTAGCTTGATCGCGTAAGTCTTTGAATTGTTTGAGTTTTGAAAACATAAAATAGTGCTAGTAATAAACACAGCCAGTGTAGTACATCTGGCTGGTTTAATCAAGTTAAAACGTATGTGTGGTGTCCAGACTGCGAAATGACGCCTTGGTTTCATCAAATATCATCTTCACCATGCCGGTTGGTCCATTTCGGTGCTTGGCAATATGCACCTCAGCTATATTTCGCTCATCCGGTGGAATATCTTCTTTACGATAATTACGATCAGCAGCTTTACGATAAATAAACATGACCACGTCGGCATCTTGCTCAAGACTTCCACTTTCTCTCAAATGTGCCAGCTTAGGAATCGCCGGCTTAGTGAGTTCAACTGCACGAGATAGCTGAGACAGCGCAATTACTGGGACACCTAGCTCGCGCGCGATCCCTTTCAATCCACGACTAATCTCTGCAACTTCTTGCACACGAGAATCTACTTTGCGATGTCCCTGCATCAGCTGCAGATAATCTACAACAATCAAGCCAAGCCCATGCTCAGTTTGCAAGCGACGACATTTAGTTCGGATTTGTGTGATATTAATATTCGGTGTGTCATCAATATAAATTGGCGCTTCAGCAAGCACACCCATAGCATGGCCAATGCGCGGAAAGTCGTCATCCTCAGGTCGGTCAGATAATTTACCGGTACGCATGCGCCACAAATCAACATCAGCTTCAGCACATAATAAACGATCAACTAATTGTTCTTTACTCATCTCAAGAGAGAATAGGCCGGTTGCCACCTTTTCTTTAGTCGCAATGTGCCTAATCAGGTCTAGTACAAAGCTGGTCTTACCAACTGACGGGCGCGCAGCTAAGATGAGCATGTCAGACTTTTGCAACCCAGCAAGCAAATTGTCTATGCCAGTAAACCCAGTTGGAATACCGCGCAATTTTCCTTTCTGACGATGAAGCTCATCAATTCGATCGAATGCTTCAGTAAGTACGCTGCGGATCGGTGTGAATTCCTGCTTCATGAACTGCGTAGACACATTAAAAACTTTCTGCTGTGCTTCATCTAGAAGTTCATCAACATTTGATTCTTCAGAATAGCCAAGCTTTGCAATTTCAGATGCTGCCTCAAGCAAGCGACGCAACATAGCCTTCTTGTGTACTATTTTGGCATAGGTCTTTGCATGGCCAGCAGTAGCCACAGCATTGGTGAGTTTAATCAAATAGCTACGCCCTCCAACCTTTTCCAAGAGCTTCTTCTCTTCCAGTAAGTTGCCAACCGTAAGCAAATCAACAGGCTCGTGGCGATTATATAATTCAACGATGGCTTCATAAACACTGACATTTGCATCTTTGTAGAAATCCTCAAAAGAGATGAGGTCAACAATATTTAGCAAAACATTCTTATCAAGCAAAATAGAGCCAAGAAGCGAGCTCTCTGCTTCAAGACTATGCGGGGGAACTTTGGGATTGTTCGGTTGATTCATAGTGATTCTATCTTAGCGTGCAAGAGAATGTGATTCAAGTTCAAGGAGTGGACAGATATGGGATAATCTGTGTAGTATTAAGATATGAAGATTTTGTTAGTGAACAATTTATATCCTCCTTATGCTCGCGGCGGAGCTGAGTCTATTGTAGTTGCGCAGGCTAATAAATTTCAGCAACAAGGTCATGATGTGCATGTGTTTACGACTGTACCGCTGAGCTTGCGTAGTTCTAGAAAGATTATGGAGACAACGAATGAGCAGGGGATTATTGTGCATAGATACACACCAACTAACATCGCGAGTTACTATAATTTACATCGCATTCCGAAACCGCTTCGATTATTATGGCACATAATTGATACTATTGATTTTAGTGCATATGCTATTTTTTCAAAACTCATGCGCGATATTTCACCAGACAAAATTATTACACATAACTTAAAAGGCACTGGTATGCCAATTGTGCGTGCTGCAAATAAGGCTCCAGAACACATTCATTATCTTCATGATGTGCAATTGATTACGCCAAGTGGTTTAATTTTGCATAAACAAGAAAAAAGTTGGGATGTGATCGGGATTTTTGCTAGGTGGTATCAGTGGATGACGCGTCGTGCATTTAAAAATACAAAAACCGTTCATGCACCATCGCAGTGGGTTATTGATATACATAAGGAGTTTGGTTTTTTTAAAAATGCACAGGTTCACAAACAGGTCCAACCACAGAAGAATTTTAACAAAGAAAAAATACGACCAACTCGATGTTTATTTGTCGGGCAAATTGAAAATCATAAAGGAATAGCATTTTTGCTTTCTGTTTTTGCAGAAGTTACAAAAAATAGGGAAGACCTGCGTCTTGATGTAGTCGGCGGAGGTTCTCAGTTTAAAAGTTTGCAAAAGCAATATGAGGATAATGATGCAATTCTTTTTCATGGTAAAGTTCAGCGTTCACAGCTCGAGCAGTTTTATGCAAGTGCAGATACGCTTCTTGTGCCATCGCTGTGTTATGAAAATACACCAACAGTTATCACCGAAGCACACTCACACGGATTGCGAGTTGTTGCCAGTTTAATTGGTGGTATTCCGGAAATGCTTTTACCAAATGACATAGCTATTGAGCCAGCAAACCGGCAAATGTGGAAAGATGCGCTTTACAAAGAGTAGATTTCAGCTATAATTATTTTGCACTTGCCGGTATCTTCGGGCTCTTGTTGTGGAGTTTGTCAGTCTGTGGAGGGCTGACCTATAAGTTGAGGAGGAGAGTACTGGATTAATCCTTGGGCGACGCGATCCAGCATGATGCTGAAGAGGTGGTGGGA
>CAZKMQ010000022.1:0-12406 GCA_964554065.1 uncultured Gammaproteobacteria bacterium
CAAGCGGAACTGTATGTTTTTGACCTTTAGTTGTAGAAACCTTTTTCTCAGATTTCATAGT
This sequence comes from uncultured Gammaproteobacteria bacterium, assembly GCA_964554065.1. GTDB lineage: Bacteria > Patescibacteriota > Patescibacteriia > Magasanikbacterales > JBBTQS01 > CAZKMQ01. The sequence goes on from CAZKMQ010000022.1 coordinate 62, forward strand.
AGATTTTGATGAAACATCTCTTTTATCATCAGATAATGATAGTCCAGCAGGTAAATCTTCTACATAAATCTCATCTGGTTCTGGTATTGCACAACACACCCAATAATACTCACGATAGATATACCATCCCAAACCTACGAGTATAACCAGGCCAACCAAACCTATTATATATTTATGCTTCATATTATTTCTTAATCATCTTGCTCAAAGAACACACCATTGGGCTGCGCTCTACCTCATAGCATATCATCTTTCCCATTCTACGACGTTTAATTAATCCACTGAGTTCAAGCAACTTTAACTGTTGTGAAGCTGCCGGGACTGAAATATGCAAAATCCCTGCCAAGTCGCTCACACACACCTCCTTGTTCTCAAGCAGCAAAATAAAAATGCGCATGCGTGTTTCATCAGCTAATGCTGCAAACGCACTACGCAATCGTCCATCAATTACAGAAACCCTCTTCTCTAGTTGCTTGATCTCTGCTTGTTTTAACATGTGTATTGATTAATCATTTAAGCAAGTGATTAAACTATATCATGGTCACGATCCACTGTTCAACTCCCAAATTGTGGATAAGTCCCAAGTGCACCTACGTACAAAATATAGGTGGCGGACTTAGAGGACAGTTCATTAGTCTACTAGCCCTAATTCATGGTTAAAACCTGGATTATCTCCACATCTCGGGTTTTTTCCTTATTTTTACCTAAATTAAGGCCTGAAACTTGACAAGCATACTTAATTCTGCTATTGTAATCTCCTGTTCATGTGCAATTTTTTGCTTGTGACTCAGCACCGTTCATCACAAACCCCTAATAGGAGGGCACAATGAGTACTGATGACAAGAGACCCCCAGTCTCTGAGCCTGTCGAAATTCCCAAACCTCCGGCAGAGCCGGTTGCTGTGCAACCAGAACCGCCTGTGGTGTCTACAAAAGAGCCGGAAGAGCTGGACTCTGATTTGCTCGAGCCTGACTCTTCACCAGAACCTGTGACAAGTGAGACTGAACCTCAGTTCACTTCGGAAGGAAAAGATCCGCAGAGAACACCGACGGATCTGAATCTACGTGCAGTTCCGGGTACTCCTGACCAGCTCGAAGATTCCAGTCCATCTGTTTCTCTACCGTCGGTGAAGTCACAAGAGCAGTCCAGTTCCAATCAACCAAGAAAGAGGTTGCCCGACGGACTGCTTCCCGTGAAGGTTGGTTTGGGAATCATCTTTTGGGTTCTTGTACTCATGATCTACACGACATACCGTAACTCGAACTCTAACGAGCCAAATACGGATGATGCTGTGCAGACTGATGCCGCGGCCGAGGAAAGCACATCGACTGCAGAAGAACTCGAGGAAGCGCCTGTAGAAAAAACGCAGCCGACAGAGGAAGCGCCTGTGGAAAAAACGCAGCCGACAGAGGAAGACCCTGTGGAAGAGGTGCTTGAGCAAGAACCCAAACCGCAACCTAAGCCGGAAGAAAAGCCGGCCAAGTGCACGTGGGAGCTTGCCAAGCAGAAATTCCCCAAGGAAGCCGAAGCAGTAGAAGCCAAGATCACTGCTTTCAACGCGGAAGCAAAAGCAAAGGCACTAGCAATGCTGGTAGGAGCTCCGGAAGCGAAAGTCGCCTCAGAACCAATCGGCCTAAAACCGCTGGGAAAGAGAGATTTGAAATACTACACAGATCAAATCAAGGCGACTGTCTCCACTGACGGGAAATGCACTCCCACAACCAAAGAAGACCGACAAGAGATCAAGGTTGGAGATTTCTCTGGCAATTGGTCGACCATTCTCGGGGTTGCAGGTATCATCATCTCAACAGGAATTGAAGAGGCGGATGCTAGGGATAGCAAAACCGCTGATGCAGACGCTCAGGGAGATCGTTTAGACCCATCCTATCTCAGTAAGTTCGGCGATGAAGAGGAGTTGATTGCTCGATTCAAGAGCATCTGTGAGAACGAGGAGAAGCTAAAGAGTATGCTCAGCTGGGCAGTCCCGCTTTTGCCAAGTGTGGTGGATAAGAAATTCCACCCACGACTGCGTGAGTGGGTCAAGCAGTGGTACATCGTCAGCCTCACCAACATGAGATCACTAAACCGGAAGGTCGAAGCGTATGATGCGCAAAAAGGCGAGGACGACAGCAACTACTACTCGGGGAAACACCTCTTCCGAGAAGGCTGGCTGCTCAGACGCTGGATTGCTGCAGGTGGCGGCAAAGCAGGAGACGAGTTCATCTTGGTCTACCGATTCTGGATCGTACAACTAGCAAAGACGCTGGACATGCCTGAGGCGCAGCGTTGGAGCAAGAGAGTGCGAAAAAAGATGAGAAAGACCACGACACTCAAGTTCAAGGGCTGGTACCTCAGCCAGCTCTAACACGCGATTGAACAACAACCAAAAAGACCGGATAGTGCATAATGCACTTTCCGGTCTTTTATTTTTCAAAAAATTTATTCGTATCGCAATGCTTCCATTGGACTTTTGTCTGCGGCACTTTTTGCTGGATATAGACCAAACACTACACCAATGATTGCAGATACGACCATGCCAATTACTGCTGCAGAAACTGAAAAGCTAAATGCCCAACTTGATGCAACAAATTCTGCCATGATCAATGCAATGACCCATGATATGAGCGAACCAAACAAAATACCGAACGCACCCCCTACCGCAGTCAACACAATTGCCTCAAGCAAAAACTGACTTAAAATAATTTTGCGTGTTGCACCAAGTGCTTTGCGCAAACCAATTTCTCGTGTGCGCTCGGTCACTGACACCAACATTATATTCATAATTCCGATTCCGCCCACCACCAAAGAAATTGAAGCAACAGCGATCAACAATGCAGACAATGCCGATGTAATAACTCCGATACGCTCAATAGCATCTTCTTGTGTATTTACATGAAAGTCATCCTTGCTTGGGTCATCAATACCATGTTGTTCACGTAAAGTTGCTTTAACATCAACCACTGCTCGCCGAACTGGCGTTTCATTATCCACTTGCACAATAATATTTTGAAAATGATCTGTGCCGGTTAAATATTGCTGCGCAGCTGTATATGGCACAAGCACAAGATTATCAAAATTTAAAAACGCAATTGTTCCGGTTTTTGGCAAAACACCAATTACACGAAAGCTGCGATTCTTTATTTTTATCTTCTGCCCAATTGCTTCAGATTCACCAAATAATCCCTCATAAATATCAAAACCAATTACTGCAACACTTGCCCTCTGCCGCACTTCTTCATCTGAAAAAACTCGCCCTTCGTCAGGCAAAACTGAAAAAGATTGCAAGAAAAAGTCCGTGCTTCCCATAACATTGGCTCGTTCAGTTTGATTCTCATAACTTACTGTTGCCGCAAGCACAGTCATTGGACTTACTTCAGTCACACCACGGACATTTTCTTGTTTTTGTAATGCCTGGACATCTTTAATTTTCAAAGATTGCGTGTAAATCTCTGCCCAATCTGATGGTCCTTTTGGTTCACGCCCCGGCTCAATAGAAATGTTTTGTGAACCAAATGCGCTAATCTCATTCAGAATTAAATTCTCTGCACCACGCCCAACTGATACAACAATAATAATCGCTGCAATACCAATCACAATTCCTAATATCGTAAGCAATGACCGCGATCGATTTGTATAAAGCGCTTGTACCGCGGTTCGCAACTGTCGCTGTAATTGTCGCAGCTTATTTAACATAGGGCTCGTTTGCACTCTTCCTATTATTTACCTGCTCATCAGAAACAACCTCACCATCATGCATCCGCAAAATCCGTTCAGCATGCTCTGCAGTACTTGTTTCATGCGTGATTAAAATAATTGTGTGTCCGAACTCTTTGTTTAATTTTTCCAAAACTTCCATAACCTGCTGTCCAGATTTTGAATCCAAATTCCCTGTTGGTTCATCAGCAAAAATAATTTGTGGCTTGTTTACTAAAGCTCGCGCGATAGCTACACGTTGTTTTTCTCCACCGGATAATTGTGATGGTTCATGCTCAAGACGATGTGATAATCCAACAGACAAAATTGCCTCTTTAGCACGATTATCCCACTCTGACTCCGGGACATCAGAATACATAAGCGGCAACATCACATTATCCAGCACTGAAGTTCGCGCCAACAAATTAAATGATTGAAATACAAATCCCATTTTTTCATTGCGCAACTTGGCACGCGATGGTTCATCATATTCTCCAGCAGCTTTTCCATCAAAAAAATATGAACCACCGGTTGGTTCATCTAAAAACCCTAACATCTGCAGCAGAGTTGACTTCCCAGATCCAGAAGGACCCATAATCGCCACAAATTCACCCGGCCAGATCTCAAATGTCGCACTTTTCAACGCGCGGGTTTCAACCCCTTGACCGCTGTAGTATGTTTTTTGCAAATCATTGACCGCAATAGTTTTCATACTATTTTTCATCAATAAATACAATTATAGTTTTACCTTCTTCAAGCCCATTTACAATTTCAATAAAACCATCTGAACCACGCAACCCAACTTCCACTTCAACTTCCTCATATTCTTCATCATGTGTTATCACACGAACAAGTTTTTTTTCATCTTTGCGAATAATCGCACGCTGCGGAATTGCAATCACATCATCACGTCGATCAGTTGCAATATCAATATTAGCTGTCATCCCAGATCGAATGCGCTCGTCTTGTTCATTAAACTGCAATCGCACACGATATGTAGACAATCCATCAATAACAGTTTCAGCCGGATCAATTGCAATCACTTGCGCTGCAAAATATTCATCAACACCGTATGCGTCTAATGTTACTTCAGCAACATCGTCAACTTCAATTTTTGCAATATCCACTTCCGGCACAAATGTTTCCACTTCAAACTCAGCATCAGCTATAATGCCAAGCACGATGGTTTGACCTTGTACAATTTCTCCGATAGACATTTCTTGTTTAGTAACAATACCTGCGATCGGCGCGCGAATTATGGTTTGCGATAGCAATGCGTTTGCCCCAGCAAGTGAAGCATAAGAGCTATTCAACAACGCACGTTGTGATTTCAAATTGGCGGCTGCCTGATCAACTGCTGCTTGCTGCGCTACAACTTGCTGCGGTGCCGGGCCTGCCAAAACTAATTGCTGATCTTTTTTTGCAGTTGCAAGTGCGTTTTCAGCAGTAGTCAATGAGATCTCCGTTCCAGCGATAGTATTATCATTGGTAATTTTTTGTGTTGCAATAAGTTGCTGCTGCGCTAAAACAGCACTCACCTGCGTAACCACCGTACTAAATCCTGTATTAACATTACTATGATATGTTGCAAGTGTTGCATCATCAATACCGCGCGCATACGCCATCATATGAGTCAGCGACACAAAATAATCACGAACTGTATTGAGCTCAGTAAGAGCTGTTTGTAATTCATTAGCTCGCGCAATTGGATCAGCTGGCAAGCTGACTAACTGAGCTTGCAAACGCAAAAGCGCCTGACCAGCACGCACACGATTGAGTTGTGCAGTAGATAATGCACTGGCATTTACCACAACAAATGAAACTTTTGGATCAGTTGTAGCATCAGATGTAAACAACGCGTCAGTTAATCGAACCACTGCGTCATTTGATTTCGTATATGCTGTATCAAGAACATCTTTAATATCTTCATAAACCTGCCCAAGATCTGAATCTGCTTTAGCCTGCACCACTGCCAAACTATTTTGAGCATCAGCTACAGCCAGCTCCGCATTAGTTACTTTGGTTTGCGCTAAAACAATTTGCTCCGGACGCGGTGAATTATTTAACTCGTCTAATTTCGCAACTTGCACAGCTAATGCTGATTCAAATTGTTCCACTACAGCTTGAGCGCTTTGCACACTTGCAGCAGCTTGATTACGTTGCGCCGCAAGTTCACTACCAACAAGCGAAGCCATTGCATCACCTTTTTCCACAACATCACCAACTGCAACATTAATTGAATATACTTTTCCACTTCGCTCAAACGCCAAATCAACATCTACTGAAGCCACAACATTTCCAGTCGCACTCACCTCTTGGATCAATTCTCGTTTTTCAACAACAGCTAATTCTCTTTCTAAACCAGGTTCTCCGCCAAAGATTTTATATAAAACAAAAAGCACGCCCAAAACAATGACAATGCTCTTTTTCTTATGTAATTTTACAAACTGCCAGTAACTGCGGATTCGATCTTTCATAGGAGAGAACCTTAGCATACCCCCCTAAAATGTCAATTATCCTGATGCAGAAATTTCTGTAGAAGTAACACTTTCATATTCACACGCTCGCACATGAATTATGCCTGTAGATTCTTTTTCAACCGTGTATCCTGTTTTTCCACTATTCCAATCACCATTACCATCAGGACTAATTGGCACTGCACCCAAGTACCCCTCGTCAACCAACCCGCTAATATCCAAACAACTGGAATCTGAAGTTACATTTGTGACGCAATTATCATTACTGTCATGACAACCGGAATTTGCATCACTTATCATGTAAACATCACCGGAAGCCATATTTGTAATTGAAGTCAAATACGTTCCGCCATTATCAACCTGATCAGTAAGAATTGCGTCAAGCAAAATAATCACGTCATTTGCCCGTGTTGAATCACGTGAATCTTGAAACCTCTTCAATGGGTCAAGTGCAACAAAAGCAATAGAAGCCAAAATGGCAATTATTGCAAGTACGATTAACAATTCAATAAATGTAAACCCTTTTCTCTTTGTATTCATAAAAATTGTTAGATCATTGTTATAAGTATACAATTTTCCAGACAAAAAACAAAACCCCGACCAACTACGGTCGGAGGTTTTATTGGCAGGCGAGGAAAGAATCGAACTCTCGTTAAAGGCTTTGGAGGCCCCTGTGTTACCACTACACTACTCGCCCATTATTTCCCTCGCTCCCTCTTCATATACCTCTCCACAACCTCCCAATAACTCGGAGTCCAATAATCATCTTCAGCTTTAGGATCATAACTCATCACATCAACCCACTTATATTCCTGGTGTTCGTCACATAAGACGACATCACCACCATTATACTGAGCTTCATAAAACACCATGAAAATGTTGCGATGCGGTTTGTGCGGCGGAACCATAAATGCAGTTTCTACAGGTCGCGGATCTTTGGTGTATTTTACACCTTCACCAATTTCTTCGCGAACTTCACGGTGCAGCTCACCAATGAGCTTATTATGGGATTGGTCATCTCTGATATTCGTATTCACTCGCCCACCGGGAAAATCCCAATACCCACCATACTCATCAATTAGTTTCAAGATCAGAAGCTTATTCCCATCACGCAAGAAAACCTTCTGCGCAATATGTGCTTCAACCGGATCGTGAACAATATCTGTCATGAGAATAATTACTTGGTTTCTTTGTGCGCAGTATGCTTTTTGCAAAACTTGCAATGCTTATTTAGCTCAAGACGATCCTTAAGCTTTTTTTTGTTTTTCTGGGTGTGTGTTGTAACGCGCTTGCATTCAGTACACTCCATTTTTGTAAGTCTATCTTGTGACATATTTTTATTTTCTTATTCATCAAAAATTTCTGATGGAGCCAACTCCGAGATTCGAACTCGGGACCTACTGTTTACAAAACAGTTGCTCTAACCAGCTGAGCTAAGTTGGCGTAGTGAGGCTCAAAAAAATGTTTACATTTTTTTGAGTCGAGCGGAGCCAACGTGCGTTTTTGAATGCGAGCTGAGCGAGCATGAAAAACGATAAGTTGGCGTAAATTTCAGATAACGCTACTAATATACCCTTTTTCCCAATTTTAGTCAATTTGGTGTGGATATATAGGAAAGATAATCTATTTTTATCCTAAATCAACATTTTTTTATTTAAATTTAGCCAATTTATTGTGTTTTGTCCATAAAACACTTGACAAAATATCAAAAGTATGATATAGTTGCTTGTTATTACCGTACTTCCCAAGGAGGAATAAGGAGGATTTGAAGAGCTGCGCATACGCGTCTTGAGGAGAAGACACGTAGTCGGGCTCTTGAAGCCATTACTTTTCTCCTACCCTGGGAGGGGTTACATGGGACGTTACATCGTAGATTTGTTCGTTTTTTTCTGTGTTATCGTGGCTGTGGGGGGTTGCGTGTCGTCGCTGAGTGGCTGTGCCACAACGGCGCCGGCAACGATGGTCAAGGCTGATGGTGGTGGTGAGGAGCTTCTGGCTCCCCAGCGCATGGTGACTGTCAAGTCGGAGGGCGCCGACTACGACGTGGTCATCCCGAAGACGGATCTGTCCGATTTGCTGGCCTACGCCGAGCAGACCGGATCGACGATCACCATCATCGAGGAGACCACCGAGTGGGTGCCGACCGGGAAGGACGGTAACCCGCTGAAGGATACGTTGGTCGAGGTGGAGTACACGGGTGAGCCCATGTACAAGACCACGCCGCCGGCTCCGGCAGCACGCGCCACGCCCACCAAGTCCAACCTGGAGACCGAGAAGCCTTGGCTTTTCCGTCAGTGCACGCCCATGTCGCAAGAAGCGACCAAGCTGCAAATCCAAGAAGGACGTCGCACGGTCGTCGCCACACTCGCACGCCTTCAGATGAAGGAGCGGTGTGAGTCTGGTCGAGGCCTGTTCAACGCCGGCTTGCCGACGGAGCGCGACATGGACGGCGGCAGCGCCACCAAGCACGCAGATGGTCAGTACTGCGTCACGCTCACGCGTTCACCCTCATTGACCTGCCTTCCAGAGCTCCGGCTCTAGAAGGTGCAACCAGTCCCGCTAAGGGACGCAACCAACATTAGGTCGTGCATTCGTGTACGGCCTTTTGTAATATATAAAATCTGGGCCGGGAGTATGGCGGCTCCACTTCTTAAGATACCGAGAAGGATGGACGTTCGGACTTCGCCAGATATGGGTTCTCATCCTCAAGACTAACCAAAAGAAAATAGCATGTCACAGGTACTCATGAGTTACTTTGGCATGGTCTACTCAGTTGAGTAGCAAAGCAACGAATGGTAGCGCAGTTCCGCGCTGGCGGAACAAGCGTGCCTGTGACATGCTATTTTCTTTTGGTGGGCCGGGAGGGATTCGAACCCCCGAAGGCAGAGCCAGCAGGTTTACAGCCTGCCCCGTTTGACCGCTTCGGTACCGACCCAAATAAGACTGAGACAAATATACTAGATTCTACCATTCTTGTCTAGATTTGGTCGGATTTTGGCCCAACAAGCATTTCATTACGATATTCAGTAATTTTCTTTAATAATTCCTTTGCCTCAGTATCTTCTTCTGGCCTATTGCGCAAATCTTCAACCCAAAGCTTTGCAACCCCAAAGAAACCGTCCTTTATATTTCTTTTTTCAGAGAAATTATCACTATCTTCTTCCATTACTTTTGTCCAAGACTTGAACTCTGCTGCTATTTCCTTCGTAGAAAAACCCTTATTGCCCTCACTTTCTATTTCAGCATTGAACAGTTTTTCATGAATAACTTCTTTTAGATTTGGTTTTTCGTCCGCTTCAATTGCCTTGAACTCACTCAATTTTTCCTCAAGAGCTGTTTCTGCACCTGAGATAATACTAGCATCATCAGGATGTTCTTGCTTGTACTCTCTCAACTGATCTATCATAACTTGTACCTGCTCCCCATCTTGAAAAGTATTTATCTTGTTTACCACATCACGAGCAGCTGTTGCAATACCAACATCCTCCACCAACATATTAAATCGCTGTTGCTCCTTAGATTCATCTTCTTTTTTCTTCTCTGACGGCGGTGCTGAAACATCCCGTAAAAAACTATGTACCGGACTACCCTCTTTTCGTAATGCTCTTCCCATATGATTGATAATTAATATGTACTCATATTACTGTTTTTTGGATCAATTAGCAAATATTATTCAATGCGATACTTTCGAATACGCAAGCTGTTCACTACAACAGATACACTACTAAAGCTCATTGCTGCAGCAGCAACCATTGGACTTAATATACCAATCGCAGCAAGTGGAATTGCCGCAACATTATAGAAAAAGGCCCAAAATAAATTTAGCTTAATTGTAGAAAATGTTTTTTGTGAAAGACCGATAGCACCCACAACTTTCATTGTATCTCCTTGCATTAATACAATACTTCCACTTTCCATAGCAACATCAGTTCCAGAACCCATAGCAATCCCTAAATCAGCTTGTGCTAACGCTGGCGCATCATTTATTCCATCTCCAATAAATGCCACCACTTCACCAGCATCTTGCAACTCCTTCACTTTCGCAGCCTTCTGACCTGGCAACACTTGTGCAAATACATGATCAATGCCCAACTGCTCTGCAATAGCATGAGCAGTAAGAGTGTTATCTCCAGTAATCATATGCACAGTGATACCGCGCTTAGTGAGTGCTGCCACTGCTTTGGCTGAGTTTTCTTTTATAACGTCAGCAACTGCAACTACGGCGCGAATTGTTTTATCCTGGACTACATACATCGGTGTTTTACCTTGCTGAGCAAATTGAGTAAGTATTGCCTTTGCCTCATCAGTAACTAAAGCACCTAAACCTGTAATGAGTGCTGAGTTGCCAAGATACACGTGACTGCCACCAACATTGCCTTCAATTCCTTTTCCCTGAATAGCTTTTACATTAGTAGCACTAGTCAATACTATTCCTTTGGTTTGCGCATAATTCACGAATGCTTTGGCAAGTGAATGTTCACTGTTTTTTTCAACTGAACCTGCTAACTGCATAACTTGTTCCTCAGTAAATGTTGCATCTAACACATGAACATCTGTTATTTCTGGCTCACCCTTTGTCAGTGTTCCGGTTTTATCAAACAACACCGCGCTCACCTTGTGTGCGATTTCAAGGCTTTCTGAATCTTTAATCAGAATTCCATTTTCCGCACCTTTACCACTACCCACCATAATTGCAGTTGGTGTTGCAAGTCCTAATGCGCACGGGCATGCAATGACAAGCACAGCAACAGCATTAATAAGTGCAATTTCAAATCCTGAACCCAACAGATAAAACCAAATGACGAAAGTTATAATCGCAATTACAATTACAATCGGCACAAAAACACCAGCGACTTTATCTGCAAGTTTTTGCATTGGTGCTTTACTTGCCTGAGCACTTTCAACCAACGCGATGATTTGAGAAAGAACCGTATCTTTCCCCACGCGCGTTACTTCCACAGTGATCACACCATTGCCATTGATCGTTGCACCGGAAACAGTGTCGTACACGATCTTTTCAACGGGAATACTTTCTCCGGTAAGCATTGATTCATCTACTGATGTTGCACCTTCAACAATCTTTCCATCAAGTGGAATCTTCTCACCCGGCTTAATAAGCATGCGCTGCCCAACCGTTACCGCATCAATATCAATCATAGTTTCTTTTCCATCATCACTAATCACGCGCGCCTTCTTTGCACCAAGTGCTAAGAGTCTTTTAATCGCTTGAGATGCCCTTCCCTTACTCTTTGCTTCAAAATATTTACCGAGCAGAATAAGCGTAATTATAATTGCTGCTGTTTCAAAGTATACATGGCCACCGATCTGCATTGCATATAGACTATAAAAAAACGCGGCAAGAGTTCCCAATGAGATAAGTGTATCCATGTTCGCGCTGAATCGCTTAAGCTGTAACAACATTCCTTTGTGAAATTGCCAACCAATCACATATACAACCACGAACGTAAGCACGAGCATGAAAAGCTCAGACATTGACACAAACATAGAAATAAAAAGTGGAGCAGAAAAAAATGCTGACATAACAAATCTAATCAGCGCTGTGCGTGTTGCAGTATCTTTTTGTTCTACTTGCTCGTTTTTTATCACACTATAATCACCAGCCCCCTCAATAATACCTACCAATTCATCTTCAGAAACCGAACTACCATCAAACATCACATAAGCTTTTTCATTTGCATAATTAACTGTGGCACTTTCTACACCCTCTTTTTTTAGCAGTAATTTCTGAATCTTTACCGCACAAGACGCACAATGCATTCCAGAAATAGTACGTTCTATTTTTTTCATATGATTATTCTACAATAAATTTACCGCGCAGCATCCCCATCCAACAACTAAAAGGAATAACTCCTTTTCCTGCTGGGGTGAACTCAACAATATTTTCACCTGGGACAAGCTTTTTTCTTAAGTTAAGTGCTGGCATAATTATTTCATTTGAACACCCATTGAGAGACTCAGCGTCAATTACCCAGCGAACCGGCACACCATCTTGCACACGAATCGTATTCGGATTATAACCGGAATATCCTACAACCATACGAACTTCTTGAAAACCATTTTGAATAACAGTTTCCCCTTCAATGGTTTTATCAAAAAAACTAATGTCAATTCCGGCAACAGCAAATCCTGCTGAAGCGGTGTAGAACGCAAATAC
>CAZKMQ010000023.1:0-12013 GCA_964554065.1 uncultured Gammaproteobacteria bacterium
CCACCCCTGCAGCTTCCCAGTCAACCGTGATGTTGGCAGGCTTACTCGATGGCTTGGAATCCGACACTGCTGCTAGCTGACCAGTCTCACTCATCTGAGCAAGACCATTTGGTTTAGCATCGCAGTCAATCTCATCTCTGATCGCAAGCAACTCTTGCTTGAGCTCTACCGCACTTTGGTATCGCTGAGCAGGCTTCTTAGCAATGAGCTTGAGAACCACAGATTCAAGCAGTGGTGGAATCGACGAATCAAACTCTCGTGGAGAACGAGCCGGCTCACCGATCACTTTCATCATGACCGCCAATGCGCTATCACCAGTAAATGGCACCTCGTCGGTAAGCATGCAATATAGCATGATGCCAACAGACCACAGATCACTCCGATGATTCACGTCTTTTCCATACCCCTGTTCAGGAGACATGTACTCTGGCGTACCACTCACCTTTCCCATCATGGTTTGGTGATCGCGCTCATCTCGCTTGTCTGGGTCAAGGAACTTGGCCAGACCAAAATCAAGAATCTTCGGTGTGCACACGCCACGATGATCAGTAACCATCATAACGTTGGACAACTTCATGTCCCTGTGAACGATATCTTTTGCATGAATTGCATCCAAACCGTCACACACACCAACGAACAGGTCGATCATTTCACCGTAAGTGAACGTACCAACCAGCTCCTCAAGGTCTTTGCCGTCCAAGTACTCCATCACAAGATACACTTCGCCGTCTTCAGTCTGACCATAGTCGACAACGCGTACGCAATTAACATGGCTGACTTGTGCAGCGGTTCGAGCCTCGCGACCCCACACAGCTGCTTCATCCATGTCTTTTCCATGTTTCGATGAAAAATCAGAAGACACAACCTTGATTGCTACATCCATCCCAGTCGAAATTTTGGTACCACGGTACACGACCGCAAGTCCACCCTCTCCAATCTTGGAGTGGATGTTGAACTTGCCGTCAAGCACAGTACCGATACGCCGATCTTGCATCGGCGCACCTAGTTGTGTTGTCATTACCCCCTCCTTAATTGCGGCATTGACTAACGGTAGCACCACCATGGCGCTAACGATTCCAATGCCTCAATCTATACTAACTATATAAAAGATCAAGGGTTTATGCTAGTACAAAAGTATGTTTTTGTCAATATATAACAAAAACCCGTAGCTGATATTAATCTTCTACGTGTTTTATGCGTGTTTACGAAGAAAGAGAATACATAGTAGACCTTTGCGAACTGTATGAGCTTAGTATTAGTTTATCTGAAGAAAATAAAATGCATCGCAGGTACTCATGAGTTGCTTTGGCATGGTCTACTCAGTTGAGTAGCAAAGCAACGAATGGTAGCGCAGTCCCGCGCTGGCGGGACAAGCGTGCCTGTGATGCATATTATTTTCGAAAGTGCTGGAGAGAGGACTTGAACCTCCACCCCGAAAATCAGGACTAGGCCCTCAACCTAGCGCGTCTACCGATTCCGCCACTCCAGCATATTTTTCTATTTTTCAAAAAGAACGATTCCTTCCTGCAATTACTCGTACACGATCTGGCGCTAAGCGCACTTCAACACGCGTCTCTTTACTGCGCTGTCCATCGATGAATAACTCGAAAGGTTTTTTCCCATAGACGGTCATGCGGCTAAAAGGCAAAACAGTCAACGGAGCGAACGGATCTTTCCAGAACTTCTTGCGCTTTGATTTTGACCCATCCATTGGTCGGACAAAAACCTCAAGACCTTGGTCAGCAGGAGTTACTGCGCGACCTCGTGGTTTTTTGCACCAGGGCAAACTACGCAAATTACACACAGCAAGCTCTAAAGCATCACCGGTTGGTCCCATGGCATACTTCCCATCCATGGCCATCCATACTTTGCTCATTGGAATATGCAATTCCGCAATAGCGTACCTATCGTTGACCTTCAACACATCAAGATCCAGTACACGCCTTGCACTCACCGTTTGGCAGGCTTCAGCACCATACGGAATTCCTAGTTGATGACTCATAGCAATGTTGCGTCCAACTGGAATCCAACCAAAGACCATATCCACATCAGCACAACGCGTAAGAACACGACTGAATGTCGTCTCATCACCAACCACTATCACTGTCTTTGCGCCATTTCTTGTTTCATCATACAGGATTCCCTTAGGATTGGAAAACTGAGCAAGTTTCACTACTTTGCCTGTAAGCTCAAGGTCTGTCAAGCGGTTCTCAATACTTTTTATCACGCGTGCGTACGGACCTTTCTTCACAAATGCATCGTACAAATAAATGTACATACGCTACGCCGCTACAGTAGCACCTTCAATTTCCTGATCCACATCCGGCGTAGTTTGTCGTGTACGTGTTCGTGCTGTTACCTTTGTTGGCTTAGCATTCTTGCCAGCGCCAACATGTGCACCAGGCATAGAACACTTACCATGTAGCACTGCTCCACCCTCAACAATAAGCATGGAAGCTTCAACATCTCCAACAACAATAGCTGATGCAGTAAGTTCAAGGGTTTCTTTAATTTTTACATTACCACTAATCTCACCAGATATCTTCGCGTTTGCAGCCTTTACACTTGCAAGAATCTTAGCACCTTCTTCTACACGCAAATCCTTAATTGTCTTAACGTTTCCAGCGACAATTCCCTGCACAACCATGTTACCTTTACTGCTAAAATCTCCTTCAATCTCTACTGACGGCCCAACAATTGTCTCAATTTCATTTTTTGTTTCCTCGACCGGCGAAGAAAGATCAATTTTTGACTCCAAAAACTCCTCTTTTGCCTTCTCCTCATCTTTAGTTTTTTTGAACATATTTTGTATTCAATTAGCTTTCAAACAAAAATAGCGTACTCACATGGTACACCAGAATTTAATATGATTGCAAGGGTTTCTAAATTTTTTCCAGTACTGGCACACCTAACACTTCCATAGCATTTTTCAAAACTGAAAGCGCGCCATCAACCAAAGCTCTGCGTGCTTGGTTCACCTCACCACTATCATCAACAACGCGGCACTGCTCGTAAAATGTACTTACCTTCTGACACAGCTCAAATGAGTACCGAGCAACATGAGAAGGATCATATTGGAGAGCACCTTGAGTTAGTGAATGCTCATACCACAACAAGTGTGCAAGCAACTCATGTTCAATTGGTTCAGATAATTTTGAAAAATCCGTAACATCGGTTGCGCCAGACTTTTCCAAAATTGTATGCATTCGCGCGGCAGTGTATTGCAAGTACAAACTACTCATTCCTGTAAGCGCCAGCGCATTATCCATATCAAAAACAATTTTTTGATTACTTCCGACTGAAACCATTACAAAATGCAGTGCACCCATTGCAATTGCGCTTGCCACTTCATCAATCTGCTCAGAAGACCAATCTTCATGACGTGCACTTACTTCTTTAGCAGATTTTTCAACTAATGCATTACGCAAATCACGAAAACGAATGACTGTTCCCTTACGCGAACTCATTGCACCCTCTGGCAATGTAACAAAGTCATATCCAATGTGAATTAGCTCTGTATCAAGTCCAGAAAGTTCAAGCACGCGATACAATTGTTTGAAATATTGATTCTGACGCGAGTCTGTTAACACAACACTTGCATCTGCATCAGTATACTGTGCAAGTTTTGCATCAATTAATCCTAAATCTGTTGTGGAATACAATCCTGTGCCATCAGATTTTAAAAGCAACAGCACACCCATACCATCTTTTTCAAAATCAGCAATCACAGCGCCTTGAGATTTTTTTGCGACTCCTTGCTCCAACAATTTTTGTACTTTTTCCTTTCCAGCATCCTTTACATCACTTTCAAAAAAATGATGATCAAACTGAATTCCCATTTGTTCATAAACGTCTGCAAACCCATCCAAACTCCACTGACGTGTTTGCTCCCACAACTTGTACTCCGGTGAACTTTTATCTCCTTCCATTGCAATCAGTACTTTAGAAACCTCTTCTTTAGCTACATCGCCACCATCTTCCATCTTTGCGCTCGCCTGCGCATACACATCAGCAAGCGCTTCCATTTTATTTTCAGATTCAAGTTTGCCGCCATGAAACTTTTGCAAACCCCAAATACACTTTGCAACATTCATACCCAAATCATTTGTAAAATCTATTGGCGCAACAACATGACCTTGTGATTGCAACAACTTTACGAGAGAACTGCCGAGCGCCAAATTCCGCACATGACCAATATGAACTTCCTTATGCGTATTAAATCCAGCAAACTCAAAGATATATTCCTTACCACCTTTTGGCTTGTGACCATAACGACCGCCAGATTTTTCAATTTCACTTAGCAATTCTTTTGCAAGTTTTTCAGTATCCAAATAAAAATTAACATACGGGCCATTAGCCAAGACCTTCTTCACAAGATTAAACTGTGCAACAGAAAGTTCATCAGCAATTTCTTTTGCAACTTCAGCAGGTGACTTTTTCTGCTCTTTAGCTAAAGCAAAACAACCATACGCAAAATCACCCATGTCCGCGCGTGGAGGCTGCACAATCTCATCAGTTGTCACCTTAAAATTAGTCGCAACACTAACACTATCTGCAAGCGTTTCACGAAGATGGAGGAAAACCATACTAAGATTTTTTGACACGGACAAAATGTCTCTTGCCCTTTTGTACTACAACACCCTCCTTAGAAATTGAAATTGTTTGATTTATGTCGCTTACTTTCTTACCGCTAACTTGCACACCACCTTGCTGCACCACTCGACGAGCCTCGCTCTTGCTTGAAGCAAGTGAACTCTCTACTAGCAAATCAAGTATGCCAATTGATTTTTTCTTAAACTTAAACTCTGGCATATCATCAGGAACATTTCCCTTCTGAAATGTACTAAGAAAGTTCTTATGAGCAGCATCTGCATCTTTCTTGCTTGAAAACAAAGATGTAATCGCAATAGCTAAGCGCAACTTTGCATCTCGCGGATTCATTCCAGACTTTAACTCACTCTCGATGTCTTTAATATCAACCATCGGCACTGTAGTACACAACTCAAATCCAGGAACAATCATTGCATCAGTCCAACTCATTACTTTGCCAAACATTTCATCTGCGCTATCACTGAATGCAATCATGTTACCAGTAGTCTTGCCCATCTTGTCTCCAGAAGTGTCAGTAAGCAACTTTCCTGTTACTACAAATTTCTCTTTACCTTTCAAGCTTTTCATGAGTGTCCTGCCAGCTAGCATATTAAAAGTTTGATCATTCCCACCAACTTCTCCATCTACATCCATTGCCACACTGTCATATCCTTGCATTATCGGATACAAGAATTCATGCAAGTACACTGGCTTACCATCTTTCACGCGCTTTTGGAACATGTCACGCTCAAGAAGTCGCTGAACTGTAAAGTTACTTGCTAGCTCAACTACATCAGCAAAGCTCATTTTGCCGAGCCACTTGTTATTATACTTTAGTTGAGCAGCATTTTGTCCGCTAAAAGAAATAATCTTGCTGGCCTGTTTCTTATAAGATGTACAATTCTTCTTAAGTTCAACTGGTGTTAACCGCTTACGTGCAGCTGACTTATCAGTTGGATCACCAATCATTCCAGTAAAATCTCCGATAAGCATAATAATCTTGTGTCCCAACTCCTGGAACTGACGCAACTTCAAAAGAGTAATCCCATGCCCAATATGCAAACTTGGGCCAGTTGGGTCATATCCAGTATATAACGTGAGTTGCTTTCCTTTTTTCAAAGCAGATTCCAAAAAACCACGCGACGGATAAATATTCTCCACCCCGCGCTCAAGCAGTTCTTTAATTTTCTCTTTATCTTTTGAAACAGCCATGTCTATAGTTTACAGGTTCTTCAGTTGTGTTTCAATGGTAACAATTTTCTGTTGTGTATCTGCTAACTTCAAACGCTCTGCCTCCACTAATTCATGTTGCGCATTTGCCACAAACTTTTCATTAGCCAATTTCTTTTCTAGGCGCTCTACAAACTGCGCCAATTGTTTTTGTTCTTTTTGTAAACGCTTTTTCTCTGCAGAAATATCAATCACTCCATCAAGTTGCAAATAAAATGCTGCATGCCGCAATGCAACTGTTGCACTTTGTTTTGGGGCATCAGTAGTACGTGTTAGTGATTCAAGTCTGGCTAAACGCTTAATTATATCTGAATGATAATCAATTATTTCCCATGGTGGATTGTTTGCAGCTACAGCGCAGTCGATCTTTTTTGCAGCTGGAACATTTAACAACGCACGCGTAGAACGGATACTGGAAATTACCCCTTTAATATGATCAAAAAGCTCAATAGCTTGAGGATCGTATGAAATTTCTTCAGCATCAGGCCACTTACTTATCATCAAAAACTCACGATCACCTTCAGATTTCGATTTATCAAACAGTGCTTCAGTTACAAACGGCATAAACGGATGCCACAACCTAATCAATACATCCAAAATTCCTTTGAGCAATCCAGGATTTGGTTGAACTTTAGAAATCTCAACATACCAATCCGCTAATTCATTCCAAGTAAAATCACGCAATCGCTCACCCGCACGAGAAAAAGCATAATCATCAATATCTTCACCAACCTTTTTGGTTACCATGTGCAATCGAGACACAATCCATTTCTCTGGAACAGTTTCCGCGTTCAAATGAGCTTCCTCGCCTTCTTGACTCAAAATATACCGGCCAATATTCCACAGCTTATTTGTAAAATTTCTGAAGCCGGCAATTTTCTTATCAGACAAGCGCGAATCATTTCCAGGAGTTTGCCCGAGCACCAAAGATAATCGAACTGCATCAGTTCCATACTCAGCAGAAACAACAAGCGGATCAATAGTGTTATCTAGTGACTTACTCATCTTCCGTCCTTTTTCATCACGAACCAATCCATGCAAGTACACATCCTTAAACGGCACTTCTCCAAGCACATAAGTGCTCATCAAAATCATACGCGCTACCCAGAAAAACAAAATGTCATATCCGGTTTCTAGAACTGATGTTGGATGAAAGCGTTTCAAATCTTTTTCACTGTCCGGCCAACCTAGAGGAGAAAATGTCCACAAACCGGAACTAAACCATGTATCTAAAGTATCTGGATCTTGCTCCCAACAATCTCCTTTTGGCGCATCAACACCAACATACATTTCTTCATCTTTTTTCCAAACAGGAATCTGATGACCAAACCAAATCTGGCGACTGATACACCAATCGCGCAAATTATCAATCCAATGAAAGTAAGTTTTTTCAAACCGCTCAGGAATTATCCGCACATCACCACTACGAACTGCATCTTGCATCAACATTTTCAAAGTAGTTTTCTTCCCAGACTTAGATTTGAATTTTTTATTCACCAAAACAAACCACTGCGAACTTACGAGCGGCTCAACTGCTGTTCCACAACGGTAACATACTGACAAATTGTGAATATAATTCTCATCAACTGAATCCAACAAACCTTTTTTATCCAAAATCTCCACAACCTTCTTTCGCGCTTCTTTAACACCAGTTCCAGCAAGATCACCAGCGACATCAGTCAACTTTCCATCAGTATCAATAATCTGCTTAATCTCAAAACCATGTTTTTGCGCGAGCTCAAAATCCACAAAACTATGCGCCGGCGTAATAGTCATTGCTCCTGATCCCAATTCAGGATCAGCAACCTCGTCCGCAACAAATGTCGCCTCAATATCTCCGGTAATCCACGGTACAGTCAATTTTTTGCCATGCATGTCCTTGTAACGCTTATCATCTGGATGCACAACAATGACCTTATCCGCGAACTTAGTCTCAGGACGCGCCGTTCCAATCACCACTGGACCATATTTCAAATAATAGAACTTCCCTTGACGCTCTTTATACTCAACTTCATCATCAGCAAGCGTACTTTGGCAACGTGTGCACCAATTCACAATTCTATGTCCGCGCTCAATCAGTCCGTCGTCATACATTTTTGTAAAAACCGTACGCACAGCTTTCTCTCGCTGCTCATCTAAAGTAAAAGCCTCACGCGACCAATCCAAACTTGAACCCATCTTCCTCATTTGCTTGTGAATGGTTTCCTGCGACTTGCCAACATATTCCCACACCTTTTTCAAAAACTTCTCACGACCAAGATCATGGCGAGTTTTCTTTTCATTTTCGAACAAAATCTTCTCCACTTTATTCTGCGTTGCAATTGCCGCGTGGTCAGTCCCAGGAGCCCACAAAGTTTTGTCCCCTTTCATGCGGTGGTACCGAATCATCAAATCCTCAATAGCAAGCATCATTGCATGGCCAATGTGCAGCGTTCCAGTCACATTTGGCGGCGGCAAAACAATTGAATATGGATCAGCATCTTCGCTGCTTACACCTTCCTTAATACACGCATCTGGATTAAAAAAACCAGACGCTTCCCACTTTTTGTAGATAGCATCCTCAAAATCCTTTGGATTGTATGCCTTCTCTAGGTCTTTCATATATACGGATTGTATCTTGGAACCGTACTGTTGACAAGTTTATCAAAAATTGGTATGGTAATTTCCTGCTGATAGCTTTTTGTATTTATATTCTTGGCCTCAGCAGATGGTGCACTATTGGCCTGTTTTCTTAAAACGCCAACGCGCGCCGCTTTAATCACTAGGGTGTTGGGAATAGGAACTCCTACCCATCACCCACCCTCTCACTTCGCACGGAGGTTATCATGCGAAATGTTCTTTTCCTGATTCTGGTGCTGTGCACTATCGCGCCAAATGCGTTTGCCCAGCCATATCATCCAGGCGATGTTCAACAGCGCATTACTGATGAGCGAAGGCACTTGACCAAAAACTCAAGGCGCATGCGCAAGGCGATCTACAGCCGTCAAGCACTGCGTCATCGTCGTGAGAACTACCGCGAAACGCAACAGCAATTTCGCAACGAGTTCGGATATGACTACCAACCGCAGCAATTGTACAACCACACGCCTGGCAGATACGGGTACGACAACTACGGTCATGACTACGAGCGCGGCTACAGTAGCAGACACCGCCCCGGCTATGGTTACTACCAACAGCCAGCACCCATGCCGCAAACGCGCATGCGCCGCGTACGCAGACATCGTGCGGCCCGACCAGCTCCAGCACAACCGCAGCAACCCCAGATGAGTCAGCGTGATCGCATCATCATGGAACAACAAGTGCGATACTGCTTGGAAAAGTGCAACGAAGTGGGCAACTGCCGCCACACCACATGCATCAACGCATGTGGCGGCAAACAGTCATACATCTGGCAACAGATGTGTCCACCACTGCAACCTGCGCCAACGCAATAGAATAGCCAACAATCCAACAAAAGATCCTGAGCAATAGTGCCATCCTGGCATACAATAAGATCTCGCTCAGGTCTTTTTTTACCTCAAACTTGACGAAAAACCCATTGTCCTGTAGTATTAATTTCTTGAGGAGAGAGCCAGGAGGGGAAACTATATATAAAGAAGCCATGGCTCTAACGATTACACAACAAATTTCAGAAAGTATTCAAAAGAACAAGCGCCACTTGGTCGTGTTTCGTGCAACTAATGGGCAAGGCACACCCATGGGTTCAAAAGATTCAATTGCTTCAGCTCTGGCACTTGCTCAATTTCTCAAACTTCACGGCGCATCTGTAGATATTGTCTCAGAAAATTTTTCTGCACCAAAACAACTTTCATACTTAGCAAACATTGACTCCATTAAACCAACACTTCCGGCAACACAGCAGTGTGTGATTACTGCAGATCTTTCAGATAATGGGATGAACAAATTGCAGTATTCTTTGGAAGAAGACATTTTGAAAATTTATCTCACACCAAAAGTCGGAACCATCAATCCAAACACAATAAAAGCAACCACATCTTCATATAGTTATGACCGCATTTGGGTTGTGGACACACAAGACCTTGCATCACTTGGTACGGTTTACACAAAAAATACACAACTATTCCACGACGTGCCAACAATTGTAATTGACCACCATGCAGGAAATGAAAACTTTGGAACCATTAATTTAGTAAACCCAACTGCAGCTTCAACTGCGACCGTGGTGTTTGATCTGTGTAAAGAAATCGCATCTCAAGAAATTGATAGTGTAATGGCAACAGCACTTCTCACTGGAATCATTGCCAAGACAAAAAGCTTCAAAACATCATCACTGCACCCACACGCATTAGCCGCAGCATCAGAACTGATGAATCTTGGTGCCAAGCGTGATACTATTGTTGATCATCTTTTCCGCCAACGCCCATTATCAACACTCAAACTTTGGGGTGCAGCGCTTTCAAATCTCCAGCACGACACCAAACACAATATTGTTGTTGCACCAATCACAAAACAGGCGTTCATCACTGCAGGCGCACACGAATCAGAACTGCCGGAAGTAATTGACGAGCTGATTGCAACCTCACCTGAAGCTGAAGTTGTTGCACTTGTATATGAATCACCAACGATCGATGACAAAATCTGCGGCATGCTGTTCACAGAAAAACCATTTGATGCACGTGAACTTACAGTTGAGCACAACCCGAGCGGAACACGCGATTATGTAAAGTTCTGTATCGAATCCGACAACTTAGTAACCGCACAAAGACAACTGATGAAAATGGTAAAAGAACGTATGGGTAAATAAATACAAATGCTGAGCGAGATTATATGTATATCTCAGTTCGCTCTTGAGGGTTTTTTATTTTAGCAACAAGCGCGGCCATTTCTGGCCGCGCTTGAGTGACAATACCTACAAGAGTGACAAAGGCTCAGGAAAAACGACGAGTCGTCGTCACCCCTTTTGCCCTTGCCATTTACTCCTATGGACTTTCCTGATCCGAAAGAACGGGTTTATGTGAATCAGAATCGTTTGTGTTGCTGCTTGCAGCGGAATCAGTTTCATGATCATCAGCCAACTTCTGCGCATATTCAGTATGAATATGCGTACCACGACTTTCAGAATCAAAGCCATACTGAGCAATTTCACGCAGTTTATTAAAGTCGACTGTTCCATCTTGTATTGAGCCAGCTGAACTCACTTCTTTATCACGCACCATTCCAGCTTCAGCTACTTTTCCTTCAGGTGCTTTTACTCCATCGTCAGCAGCACTTCCAGCATTCATAACAACATCTTCACCAGCACGCAACCGCTCATGATGTGCAATGTTTCCAGCTTCTTCTTTGATTTCTATTGCATCAGACTTCTTGGTTTGATAGCCGCTCTTTTCAAACCTCACATAATAATTATTTGGTCCGACCAAGAACGCGTATTTACCATTTCCCGGAGTGACTTGTGTTTCAAGCAGTTTATTGTACTCAACATCAAATAACCGGACAATAACTTTAGGCAATTTCTTGCGAGAATCTGCATCAGTAATGTGTCCGAACTTCACTGGCTTTTTACCAAGTGCCAAGCGACGAAGCAGGAATGTGGTTGTAATTTGCACAGCAAGTGCTCCACCAACCAATGCTGTTGGCTGAATAACAAATGCACCAGCAGCCAAGATCACACCATAGAACCCCACGGTATGTTGAATCGCACCTTTAAGCCGATCAGAATTAACCTTGCTTGGCAAGCGATTATCATCTGCTGGATCAAGTGCTAGTGCTCTTCCAACAAATTGTGTTTCGCCTTCCACACCAATGTTCTCACCATGATACAAATCTGTGTGAGTACCATCGGTTTTCACATCTTTCATGTACGGCGCTGGAAACTCAAACTTTGGCTTCGCAATTTCAATACGGTAATCACCTGCTCCAACAAAGAATGCGTAACGACCATGCACATCAGTAACACGAGTTTGCACAACTGCACCAGTATCTGCATTTAACAAGCGCACCGTAGCAAGATCTACAGGTTTTTTTGTAATAGCGTTATACACCACACCCCAACCTGTGCGCTTACGACGATAGAACAAGTACACAACCTGAGTGAACATCAGGTACAGATACGGCGGGAGAGTATGCGATGCAGCTACAGCCAATGAGGTGTTTGTAATACCAGTAACAACAACAATTGGAGTTACTACTTTCTCTGCCACTTCCTCTACAACCGGATTATCAATAAATCCAA
>CAZKMQ010000024.1:0-11137 GCA_964554065.1 uncultured Gammaproteobacteria bacterium
AAGTCATTATTTCTTATCATTCACCATGCCCTCCACATGAGTAACAAACGCTTTTTTACTCATTAATTTCTGTTCATCCTCCCCACGCACGCGCACTTGCCAATCACTTCCGCCCACTTCATTGTCACCAACCACAATCATAAAAGGCACTTTCATTCGTGCACTATTGCGAATTTTCTTCCCAACAGTCTCGTCAGATACATCTGCTTCTGCGCGCAAACCACTTGCACCAAGTTCATCAGCCATCTGCTGAGCGTATTTCTTGTGCGCATCACCTACTGAAGCAAAGACCACTTGCACCGGAGACATCCACACTGGAAATGCTCCAGCAAAATGCTCAATTACAACAGATAGGAACCGCTCAATTGAGCCCATGATTGCAGCATGAATCATTGCAACACGCTCGTGCTCACCTTTTTCATCAATACAATAAAGATCAAAACTCTCTGGCATGTTCAGATCAAGTTGTATGGTTGCCACCTGCCATTCACGACCAATTGAATCTTTTGCCATAAAATCAATCTTCGGACCATAAAATGCTGCCTCACCAATCTCCTCTACAGCTTCAACGCCACGCTCTTTAATTACTGCGCGCAATGTATCTTCAGATTTTTTCCACACTGAATCATCACCCAAATACTTGTCTGGCTCATCAGGATCACTAAGACTAAGGCGCACATCAAGTTCAGTAAACCCAACAGCACTATAGAATATATTAATTATATCCCAAATCTTTAGCACCTCTTCCTTAATCTGATCATGACGACAAAATACATGTGCGTCATCTTGAGTAAACGAACGAACACGAGATAGTCCATGCAGCTCACCGGTTTGCTCATCACGATAACATGTTGTTGTGTTACTATATCGCTGCGGCATGTCTTTATAACTAAATTGCTTTCTTGCAAAAATCTGAGTGTGGTGCGGACAGTTCATCGGTTTCATTGCGAACTCGTGACCTTCACGCGTAACTATGCGAAATAACTCTTCACTGAATTTATCCCAATGGCCAGACTTCTCGTACAAATCTTTCTTAGTAATATGAGGAATCTCAACTTGATCATAACCACGCTCACTGCGCAGTGACCAAACAAAATTATCAAGTGTATTGCGAAGTAGTGTGCCACGCGGTGTCCACAAAGGCAAACCAGGACCTACAAGTTCAGAAAATGTAAACAGATCGAGTTCTTGACCAAGCTTGCGATGATCGCGCTTCTTTGCTTCTTCAAGCATGGTAAGGTGCGCCTCAAGCTCCTGTTCTTTTTCAAAAGCAACACCGTAAATGCGCGTCAACATAGTATTCTTTTCATCACCACGCCAATATGCACCCGCGACTTTTGTTAGCTTAAATGCTTTGGAGTTAATTTCTTTAGCTGAATCGCAATGTCCACCGCGACACAAATCCCAATATTTCCCAGATTTATAAAAGCTAACCTTCGAACCATCAACAGTGAACTCATCTATAAGTTCATGCTTATATGGATTATCTGGATACTCTTTCTTAGCTTCTTCAGCATTAAGCTCATGACGCTCAAACCCATCCCAGGTTGGAAGAATTTTACGCATGCGCTTTTCAATCCTTGGCAGGTCAGATTCGCTAATCGGTGTACTAAATTCAAAATCAAAATAAAAACCATCAGCAATTGCTGGGCCTATGGTCCGCTTTGTGTCTGGCCAAAGCTCCATTACTGCTGCTGCTAACAGGTGCGCCAGTGAATGACGCAGGTCAGACAATTTCTCGTTAGATTCACTCATACAAAAAGTAAATTAAAACAATGTACAGTTTCCACTGTACATTGTTTCCAAAACTCGGTCAAACTTAATAATTTATTCTTCTGTATTCACCTCTATTGCTCGCACCGTCACGTCAACCGCACCACCAACGCGTGGCACACGCTTAACCCAATATGGGAAAAACTCAATTGCAGCATCAACATCGCTTAATCCTTGAATATCATTGAGTAGTGCGTCAATATCTTCTTTAGTTTTACCAAGAAAATTCCCGGTAGATACATAGTCAGCTTCTGGCACTATAACTTTCTCCAATTCAGCAAACAAGGACAGCTGTGCAGTACCTGCATCAAGATCATAACTTTCAACACGCACACTAAGACCGTCTTCAGGATACTCAATCGTCAAATATTCTGGAAGAGGCTCTGTGCTAATACGACTACGAGACAACTCGTGTAACTCTTTAGTTTGATAACGAACTACAATAGCCTTTGCTGTTGCTACTAGTGTAAACCGATCAACCGTATCACCAATTGCTGAATCTGAACTGATCGACAACCCATCAAGCGTCACATTCAAGCCATCAAACCGACGATCCTCTTCAGGCGACTCATCAAGAATGGTTTGGTATGCATGCGCAATCATAGCCTCACGAATCGCTGCTTCACCTCGCTGCATGTCATCAGAAGTAATTACACCTATTTCTACAAAGCCACCACTAAAATCTACAGTACTTTCACCATAAATTTTCTTTTGTAAAGGCTCCCATAATCCAGGAATAATAAAGTGCCCTGCCATTACTTCATAATCAGAACCTTCTTCGTCTGCATATACTTCAACATCATTTAACTCACCTCCCGCAGGAACAACTACACTCTCACTTAAACGGAACAGCACACCATCTTCATTAAGAAATCGCGTAGTTTTTACAAGAGGCTGATCATTGGAATGTTCATTAACTATACGTATACGTCCGCGAACCAGGTTAGCAGCTTTTTGCCGAGTTTCTGTAATATATTCTTGATCAAAAGAAACATCGCGCAACTCCACAGCACCAAGAACAGTATTTTCATCGAATCGCTCACTGGCTACGCGCACAACATCAGAGTAACGAAATACTTCTGGCACATAAGTTACATTTATGCTTGCTCGACGCACCGATGTAAAGAATATTGCAGCAAACAACAATATGGTAACAATAAAAAATCCAAGTGCAATATTGCGGTACAGGCTCAGGTGCGCATGACCACGATGACTACCGCCACCATACACATAATCATCTGAAACTGTTTGCAATACAAGCGTCTTGCGTGGCGCAGCTTTTTTACGTGCTGTTTTCTTGCGCGCTGGCGCTTTACGCTTCGCTGGTTTTTTTGTTGTTGTCTTTTTGATAGCCATACTCTCCTAAAAAATAATTTATGCTGAAACGCGAAATACTTCTTCCACGCTAGTGAGTCCCTCAGATGCTCGTATGATACCATTAGTAACCAGTGGCACCATACCTTCCTCTAACGCTATCTTCATAATCTGATGCTCAGCAATATCAGCTCCGGACATTGCATCCTTAATCGTATTGGTCATTGCCATTACTTCAAAAATTCCCAAACGCCCCTTATAACCAAGACTATCACACTTTTCACAACCTCCCGGACCGTACCACTTTACTCCAGCCAAATCAATTGTTACTTCAGCTGCAGGAGAAATTTGCGCAACATGTTCTTCAACTTTTTTCAATACATCAGGCTCAAGTGTAATTTCTTTTTTACAATCTTCACAAAGCGTACGCACCAATCTTTGCCCCATCACAACATTTAACGCTGGAGAAAGAAGGAAGGGCTTTACTCCCATAGAAATAAATCTTGGAATTGAGCCTGGCGCGCTATTCGTATGGATCGTAGACAAAAGCAAGTGACCAGTAAGCGCAGCCTGAATCGCAATCTCTGCGGTTTCAAGATCACGTATCTCACCAACCATAACCACATCAGGATCTTGTCGCAAAATAGATTTCAATCCTTTAGCAAACGAATAATCCTTGCTCGGATCCATTTGCGATTGAACGATACCTTCAAGCTTATACTCGATTGGATCTTCCAAGGTAATAATCTTAACATCCGGTCCATTCAAGTGCGTTAATATGGTATACAAAGTTGTGGTTTTACCAGAACCAGTTGGGCCTGTTGTAATAATCATGCCATTTGGCCTTGACACCACCTCTTTCAAATCCTTCAATGCCTTACCAGTCAAACCTAATTGTTCAATCTTCATTCCTTCAGCAAGTGGACGCAACAATCGCATTACAACCGACTCACCAAACGCACTTGGAATCGTAGACACACGCACATCAACATCCTGACCATCAAGCAAAATAGTGAATCGCCCATCTTGCGGCGCAGTGTCAATATTAATCTTCAGTCCAGAAATCAACTTCACACGAGATATAATGCGTTTCCACATTTCTTTTTCTACTTTAGCAGCTTCTTGCAAAACACCATCAATACGCAATCGCACACCAATACCTTCTTTACCAGCCTCAATGTGCACATCTGATGATTTCATGTTCACCGCAGTTGCAAGGACAAGCGCAACGAAATCAGTAATGTTAACCTCGGTGATCTTTTTCTGCAATGCCTCAAATGAAGTAACCTCAGCCTTGAATTTCTCTAGAACCTCAGGAGTAATACTAACATCACGAGTAACTTGTTCAATTTTTGGAATGGTCTTGTATAAAACAATCGCCTTATCAAAAGAAGCTTTACTCATTACGTATTTCACTCCCTTTATATGATAACGCTCTTCCACTTGATACATAGCATCTTCAACCTCTTTGCTTGTTGGATCTAAAGCTGCAATACGATAAGAGTCTGCATCACGGAAAAAGCACACCGCCCCAACCTTCTTTGCCTCTTCTTCAGGAATCATACTGAGCGCATCAGGAACAATAGGAAAACGACGCAAATCAATATACTCCAAACCTAAAGTCGCCGCTTTGCCAGCCGCGATTTTCTCTCCGGTATCACCGGCAATCTTTTTCATTTTATCATCAAACTTCTCAGCGGTTTTTTCATCTTGTATATGCAAAACCGGACGGCCTGATTGTGCTTGATCTTCCATAGTGAACAGAATTAATTTTTATTTTAATAGGGAAAAACTCGCCACACGTGACAAGAACCCTTTTACGTTTCGTTTTGTTTTTAATTGCATGTACAAAATTGTCCATGCACTTACCGCAAATGTTGAATACAAACTGTCTACAAAAACAACAAACAAAATTCCACCGCCAAGTGCAATAACACCACCAATTGGTACAAGAATTGACGCACCAAGTGAAATAGCAGCTATGTAGAACATGAAAAATGGCAAGTAAAACACAGCAAACCCAACTAAGCTTACCACTACAGTAACTGCTTGCACAACTACTAACACTAGGGCCATCTCAATAGAAACCAATACATTGCTACGGAATAATTTCCACGCATCCATGATCGCATTCCCCACATGTTCATTGTGCAATACTACATACATTGATGCATAGTTTGCCAAAAATGAAATCACTACAGCAAGTGTAAGACCTGCGATGAAAACCAAAATAAATAAAGTAGATAAAAGTGCTGTATTCCCTCCAGTAATAATTTGTGTAAGTGGCAATGCAATTATCCAAAGCAATAAAACTAGGAGAGCTTTCTTCCCCACATTAATCCAGAACAACGGCCAGAAATGAATAACACCATGATGCCATGACTCTCTAAGTGACTCACTCTTTCCTTTGTACTTATGTGCAGCATGAATCAGAGCTCCACTTGATGCAACTGCGGCAACAAGAACAAGAACGGCGATACCTAGCAAGATAAGAATAAACATGCCTTGTCCAGCAAGCCCAAGCAACTGCGAACCAAAAACTGTTGGAACTACAATCGCGGTCACTGGTGACGCTGGCAATGCTGAAGACACAGCATTTCCAGTTACCAAGTCAACAATACTTGCAGTTATTTCTAGAACACCTGTATGACCAAGCAAAATAGCAAACAGTCCGAACACCCACAAAATGGGATGATGCCATGTGAACTTCCACGCCTGCTTCAATACTTTTAAATATAATGGTTTTGTTGTTGCCATATGCCCTCTTTATAGGAAATAATTCGACTCAAGTATACCACAAAAGCTTTTTGAATTAAAAAAGGCCCAAAGTTGCGTGACGCAACCCCAGAAAAAACAGACGCTATTTTCTAATACGTAGAATCACACTCTTCAATATCAAATCACCCTGGCGCTAACCAGGGTGCTTCTTACTTATTTATTCCTTAGATTCGTTTGGGTCAATTTTATCAACCTCACCTTTCATAATCCGCTCGAACTCTTCTTGCTCAACACTCTCGGTTTCAAGTAATTGTGCTACCAAAGCTTCCATCTTGTCACTCCTTTCAGCGAGAATACGCTCGGCCTGCTTGCGACCATGCTCGATGATAGCAGTAACTTCACGGTCAATTTCCTCAGCAATCTTCTCTGAGTAATCGCGCTGCTCATGAATAGACTTTCCGAGGAAAACCATCTCACCTTGCTCACCATAAGTTCGCTGACCAAGCGCGTCACTCATTCCATAACTCATTACGATAGAACGTGCAATATTAGTTGCGCTACGCAAATCACTTGATGGACCGGTTGAAATGTTATCTTCACCAAAAATCATTTTCTCAGCAACATAACCACCCATAGCCACAGCAACGTCATCGTAGAATTCGGCTTTAGTATGAAAGTGCTTATCTTCAGTTGGCATCTTCAAAGTGTAACCACCAGCATGACCACGAGAAATTATAGATACCTTTCGCACAGGATCAGCGTGCGGTGAGAAAAATCCCACAACCGCATGTCCAGCTTCATGATACGCAGTTATCTTACGTTCTTTTTCTGAAAGCACATGACTCTTACGCTCAGGACCTAACAATACCTTTTCAATGCTTTCCAAAACTTCTGTAGAAGTAACCTTCTTCTTATTGCGACGCACAGTTAAAATCGCAGCCTCATTCATTAAGTTAGCTAAGTCTGCTCCTGTAAACCCAGGTGTTCGTTCAGCTACTTTGCGCAAATCAACTTCTGCATCAAGTGGCTTATTCTTAGCATGGATACCAAGGATTGCCTCGCGATCATTAATATCTGGAGGCGCTACAGTCACGCGGCGATCAAATCGACCAGGACGCAAAAGCGCCGGGTCAAGAACATCAGGACGGTTGGTTGCAGCAATAACAATTACTCCTAAGTTCGCATCAAAACCATCCATCTCTACCAATATCTGGTTCAAGGTTTGCTCTCGCTCATCATGACTTCCTCCAAGACCAGCACCACGACGACGGCCAACAGCATCAATCTCATCAACAAACACAATTGCAGGTGCAGCCTTTTTCGCTTTGCGGAAAAGATCACGAACACGTGACGCACCAACACCAACGAACATTTCTACAAACTCAGAACCGGACATGTGGAAAAATGGAACATTAGCCTCACCAGCAACAGCCTTAGAAAGCAAGGTCTTTCCTGTTCCTGGCTTACCCATCATTAGCACACCTTTAGGAATCTTTGCACCCATGTCTGTAAAGCGCTTCGGATTCTTTAGAAAATCCACAATCTCCTCTAACTCTTCCTTTGCTTCTTTCATTCCAGCAACTTCTGCAAACGTAGTCTTACTCTTACTATCAGACTGCTGCTCTTTAGCAGTAGACTGACCGAACGTCATTGCCTTGTTGTTTGCTCCAGACACTTGGCGCGCCATAAATGCAATCAACACAATAAATAACAGAAGTGGCAACATGAAAGGCAAAATAGTACGCAACCAATAGCGTGAACCGGTTTCGCTCTTAACTTCAGTACTGAATTGTAACAGCTGCTCACCTGTAATGTCATAATTTGCAAGTAAGTCAGACAACTTCTCACCAGGCTCTTTGAACAACTGTTGCTCCTTTGGTGTTTGATCATCATCAGGATTATCATCACGACG
Organism: uncultured Gammaproteobacteria bacterium; assembly: GCA_964554065.1. Classification (GTDB taxonomy): domain Bacteria; phylum Patescibacteriota; class Patescibacteriia; order Magasanikbacterales; family JBBTQS01; genus CAZKMQ01. Next base: position 7,718 of record CAZKMQ010000024.1, read on the forward strand.
CATTACCTTAAGACTACTCCCCTCAATCGTGATTTTCTCAACTTGATCATCTTTAATTTGTTGCACCAATGTCTCAATCCCAATCTCCTCAGGTTTTTCTTTACCAAAAGAAGAGAACTGAAATAACCCCATCAGCACGAGCAGAACACCAACAATGATAAATGTGTTTTTGAATAAGTTCTTCATATATTAGGCAGCTGGTTCTTCAACTGACTCTTCTTCAGTAGCAGCCTGCACAGGATCTTCACCAGCGTTCTTTACTCCAGGTATGCGCAAACCAAGTCGATGTTCTTTTGCATCAATATTCATTATTTCAAAATCAATCACATCACCAATCTTTGCAAAATCAAAAACTTCAATCGGTGAATCAGACAACCCACTCACATGAGCCAAGCCATGGATATCTTTATCAAGCTCAACAAACAAACCAAATGGGTTCACTTTCAAGACAGTTCCTTTAACAACAGATCCAACTTTATACTTCTGCTCAACATCATGCCATGGATCTTGCAACAATTGTTTTCTAGACAAAAAGATCTTTGATCCATCAATCTGAATGATCTTTGCCTTCACAACTTCGCCAACCTTAACAACATCACGCGGATGATCAATTCGCTGCCACGCTAGTTCACTAATGTGAATCAAACCTTCCAGGTCTCCGAATTTTACAAACGCGCCAAACCCGGTCAGCGCACTAATCTCACCTTCAACCATATCACCAATGTTGTATGAGCTAATGATTGCTTTTTGTGCATCTTCCCAAACTGCTTTCTCAGAAAAGATTATCTTGTCTTCACGCTCGTCAACATCAAGAACCTTCACATCAAACGAACTTCCAATGTAATCTTTCAAACGCTCTAGAATTTTCTGCTTATCACCACCTTGGACTCGTGGATAATGTTCAGGTGACAATTGTGACACCGGCAAAAACCCGCGAAGTGCATCATACTGCACCATAAGTCCACCCTTGTTTGCGTCATTAATTTTTACTGAAACAGTTTCACTACTTACCACAAGCGCCTTAATTGATTCCCATGCTTTTGCATGACCTGCCACACGAAACGAAAGTTCCATTTCACCGTTTTCATTTTCTACCTCAAGCACAGTTGCTTCAACTGTGTCGCCGGATTTGATATCTGCGTATTCTTTAGATTCTCCAAACAGCTCGCGTCCACGAATTACTCCTGCAGCTAATCCTGAAATATCAATACGGACCTCACCATTACTTACAGACAAAACTGTTCCGGTCACAGTATCTCCTTCTTTTGGAACACTTGAGAAATGTTCTTCCAGGAGCTGACCAAATTCACTCTTAAGCTGGTCTTTGTCAGCTTTAATCTTTGTACTAATAGACATATTTATTGGGTTATCCCTGATCTGGGGCGCCTGGCCAGGGCTATATATGTGGCCTTTGCAGTGGCATTACTATATAGGAAGGGAGCGATAGTGTCAACTAGTTAAATAACCATTGACTTTCCCCCCAAATTTGCTATACTATCTATACAAAATACAAACTATGTTTATCAGTTGGTTAGGCCATAGCGGCATAAAAATTGAATATAAACACGGCGATGAAAATGCCGTTGTTTTGGTAGACCCCTACAAAGCAAAGGGTGAGGACGCGCCGAGATCACTTGCAACACAATTGGTTATGTTGACGCGCGGAGACAAAGAAACTATCACTTTTCAAAAAGAACCATACATTGTAAGTAAGCCTGGGGAGTACGAGACTGTTAGTGTTTCTGTAACTGGACTGAACAACCCTTCTAGCAAAGGTGCTGCAATCGTATATAGATTTTCTATTGAAGGAGTAACATTTGCACACTTGGGTAAATTGGATAAAACATTGGACGATGTTGTTGCTGGAGAACTTGATGGTGTTGATGTACTCATGCTCCCTGTTGGCGGCCATGATGTGCTTTCCCCTGCTGATGCTGCTTCACTTGTAACAAGACTTGAGCCGCGAGTTGTTATTCCAATGTGTTTTCAAGCAGATGGCACAGGCAAAGGATATGATACGGTTAAGAAGTTTCTGAAAGAATTAGGAAACGGCAACACAGAGGACGAAACCCGCTGGAGATTGCGCAAGCGTGACCTGCCAACAGATTCCACCCAAACAATAATTTTTACTAAGAGTTAATAAGGAGGCCTATGTTCTTTGGCAAACACCACCCAGAAGACAAACGACTATTTAGTTTTTTGTTGGTTGCCGTATTGCTCGGATTTGCAATAGTAGGATATGGTATGTTGAAACTAAATAGCTTTCAACGTCCGGCACCACCGGCAATTGATGAATTAGACTTTAATGAAATTACTGAATTGATTGATGAGCAGCGTGAAGAACTACATACCCAAAACAACAATGCTAACGTTAGGCATTTAAATACAGTTACTGCACTAAGCGAACTTATTGAAAAAGTAGAAGACAGCACACAAGAATAATATTTATGGCAAAAACAAAAGAAAGAGAGACTGAGTTACCTATTGGAAAAATTGAACCTCGTCCGTTGGTTCGTGAAATGGAAGAATCCTACCTTGATTACGCAATGAGCGTAATTGTTTCTCGTGCACTTCCTGATGTGCGCGATGGGTTGAAACCAGTTCATCGTCGTATCTTATATGCTATGTGGAAATTAGGATTACGAAGCAACGCGAAGTTCCGTAAGTCTGCCATGGTTGTAGGTGAGGTGCTTGGTAAATACCACCCGCACGGTGACACAGCAGTATATGACACCCTTGTTCGATTGGCGCAAGATTTCTCTATGCGCGAGCCACTGGTTCAAGGCCAAGGAAACTTTGGTTCAATGGATGGTGATAGTGCTGCTGCAATGCGATACACCGAGTCGAAGCTTGCAAAGGTTGCTGAGCAACTTTTGGTTGATATTGAAAAAGACACAGTTGATTTTTCTCCAAACTACGACGGGTCTGTTAAAGAACCTGACGTGTTACCAGCAGCGCTGCCGAACATGTTAATTAATGGCGCTATGGGAATTGCTGTGGGTATGGCAACGAACATTCCGCCACACAACTTAACTGAAGTTTGTGATGCAGTTGTACACCTGATCGATGATCCAAAGTCTACTGTTAAGGACTTAATGGAACATGTGAAAGGGCCAGACTTCCCAACTGGTGGCATCATGTACAATGTGAAAGATATCGAAGCAGCGTTTACAACTGGTAAAGGTGGAATTGTTGTACGCGCGAAGGCCGAAATTGTTGAGGACAAGCGCGGTAATTTCATGATTATTGTAAGTGAGATCCCCTACCTAGTGAACAAGGCGAACTTGATTGAAAAAATCGCTGAGTTAGTTAAGGACAAAAAACTTGAAGGTATTCGTGACTTGCGTGATGAATCGAATAAGGACGGAGTGCGTATTGTGGTTGAATTAAAAAGGATGCGTTTCCTAAGAAAATTTTGAA
>CAZKMQ010000025.1:0-7708 GCA_964554065.1 uncultured Gammaproteobacteria bacterium
ACAATGGAATATCTAGCGCATTATGATGAGTTTCAAATGGACGTGCAGATGTGCCTCCATACAAAGGTTGCAAAACCGGCGTCTCAACTTCAATATAACCCTGCCTGTGCAAATATTCACGCATATATCTAACAACCTGACTTCGAATGCGGAAGCGGTTCATAACCTCATCATTTGAGATCAGATCAAGATAGCGCTTACGATAACGCAGCTCAGTATCCTGAAGGCCATGAAATTTCTCTGGAAGTGGGAGTATTGTCTTAGTTAGTAGTGTATACTTTGCAACTTTAATACTCCTCTCCCCTCTTTTGGTTACAAACACCGGACCCTTTGCAGAAATGAAATCACCGCGATCAAACAAATCAATAAATTCCCTATACTTTTTTTCACCAACCTCATCTTTTTTAATAAAAAGCTGGATCACTCCGGTTTCATCCTTCAGGCTTACAAAACTGACACCGCCCTGGCCGCGAATACTCATGATACGGCCAGCAATAGTTACTGGCTTGCCTGACTGTTCTAATGTATCAAACTTCTCCAATACAGCACTCACATTTTTTGAGCGTGATGCCTTAGCTGGATATGGATTGATTCTTTTTTTGCGTAGAGATGCAACTTTGTCTGTTCTAATTTCTTCTTCAGTTTTCATAAAATTGGACTAAAATCTCTTCTATTTTATCGCGAAATCAGGTTTTCGTCAAAAAAAACACCGAGATCTGTCCAAATCTCGGTTCACGCTGGGTTTCTTCGCATGGCACTGCGTCCTCAAGCACTGCAGAGCTTGTTTAGTACCACACCATTTTTTAATTTTTCGCTTAATCGTACACAGTAACGTTAGCTACTGGGACAGTACAACTTCACGGCGCTTTTCGGTCATAGGGTGTGCTTCAACGGTTTGCAACCCGCCTCAGCGTTTTCTAATCTTGTTGGATTCGCGCCATCCATTACCCCACCGAACTTATGTACTATGGCATATATAGTCAGTTTTGTCAAGTATTCAAAAGGCCGAGCTGAAAGCTCGGCCTAAAAAATGCTAAATTTAAATCACTTAGCCAATCGCAGTAACTGTGTATTTTGCAGCACCAGATGGGCGCTCAACCTCAACTTCATCCCCTACTGCTTTACCAAGAAAAGCACGGCCAATTGGAGACTCATTAGATATCATACCGGAAACTGGATCAGCTTCAGCAACACCAACAATGCTATATGACTTTTCATCACCAGATTCTGTGGTAAATGTGACCTTAGAGCCAACCTCAACAATCGACCCTCCGCTCTTATGCTCAATAATCTGTGCATTGTCAATCTGTGCCTGCATCTCAAGAGACTTTCCTTGTGCAAATGCCATTTGTTCTTTAGCGTCCTGGTATTCTGCATTTTCAGAAAGATCACCATTTTCCTTGGCTGTGTCAATCTTGTTAGCAATTTCTGGAATTTTTGTATACTTAAGAACCTCAAGCTCTTGCTTAAGTTTTTCAAGTCCTTCCTTTGAAATATAAACTGTATTCATACTTTTTAAAAAAATTAAAACGAGACGCTCGGCGCCTCATGCGCCTAGAACTATACACTATTGCGTAGAATTTGTCAAGCGATACCCAGACCACCACAAATAGAAATCGTGTGCAATTCCAGCACCAATACTTGCACCATTTTCACCTTCTTCAATCATAATAGTTAGTACAAGCTCAGGATTCTCATATGGTGCAAAGCTGGTAAACCACGCATGGTTTTCATTTATGGAGCTCCATTGTGCGGTTCCTGTTTTGCCAGCTACATTAATTGGTAAGCCACCAAGATGTTTTGCTGTTCCATTAAGCACTGTTTGCCGCATTCCCTGGCGAATCATTTGAACATACTCAGGCTGAATGAATTGAGTATTTGTAATTTCAGAATCAAAAATTTTCTGCGCAACTCCCCCACTTGAAGCTATTCCACGGACAAGTCGTGGACGAAATACAGTGCCACCGTTTGCAACAGCAGCCGTTGCAACGGTCATTTGCAGTGGAGATGTCAGAAAATCACCCTGACCAATGGACAAGTTGTATGTATCACCTATATACCAAATTTCATTCTTAGTCTCTTCTTTCCACTTTGGTGAGGGAATAAAGCCAGCAGACTCACCAGGAATATCAATGCCGGTTTCTTGACCAAATCCAAATTGCTGCAAATAGGCATTAATGCGAGTCACTCCTAAACCATCAATCTCTTTATATCCACCACCAACAATATAAAAAAATGTATTCACTGACTCGGCAATAGCCTTTTTTACATTCGTGATGCCGTGCCCACCTGCCTTCCAATCCTTAAAGAACCACCGTGATACAGCCAAGCCGCCGTTGCTTATAAAAGACGTCTTTGCTGAGATTATCCCTTCTTGAAGTGCAGCAGCTGCCATAAATGGCTTTATTGTTGAGCCAGATGGATATCGCCCACCGACCGCCCTTCCAAATAGTGGATTATCCTCGTTGTCTAATAGTGCATCGTAATCTTTCTGTGAAATCCCACCGATAAATGCATTACTATCAAATCCTGGAAAAGAAACCAAAGCAACAACTTCACCATTACGTGGATCAATAGCAACTGCACTACCACGAGTTTTACCAAGTCGACTCATCCAAATTTCCATTAGCTGTGCCAGACGCTCCTGTGCTTTTGCATCAATTGAAAGTATGATTGAATCTCCGGGCTCTGCCTGAACTGCGTTTGCCTGTCTTCCACGCCTACCCTTTGCATCAACCTCTACTTGAATGTTTCCATACACACCTCGCAACAGATGCTCGTAGCTCTTTTCAATCCCTTGCTTGCCAAGCGTGTCAGTTGGTTCATATTCATGGTCACCTGTTTGTTGCTGATTCTCATTGATCTCACTCCATTCTCTGGCATTGATCTTTCCTGTATAACCTAGGACGTGCGCGAGCGTGTTGTGCTCGTCAAGTAAATAGTTTCTTGATGCAGATTGGCCAAGATACAGCCCAGGCATGTCAGCTGCAGCGACCTGAATGCGCAATGCATCTTCATATGTAAGGTTCTCTTTGACAACAAGAGATTCCTGTGAAAGCACATCATCGATATTTAGAAGAGTTGCTGCTTCTTCATCACTCATACCAACTAATTCTTGCATGCGTTTACGCTTTTTTGGATCAATAAGAATATCTTTTGGTGAAATGGACAGAGAAAATGATGGAATATTTTCTACGAGCGCCTGCCCATTTCTATCATAAATTATTCCTCTTGGCGCTGGATTTGCGTAGAACCTAAATCGATTGCTCTCAGCAGCAAGCAGTAAATCTCTTCCAGTGAAGAGTTGAAGATGGGCAGTGCGCCAGAACAATGCTCCAATAACTATCCAGAAAAGCGCAGCAACTATTAGAACTTTACGTACAGACAATGCATGTCCAATATAGCGATCTCGCTGAGCTACAAACGATGTTTTTTTACCAAGAAATGAATCCTGAATCCAATCATACTTATATTTTCCACGCAACCCAAAGTACTTTTGCTTATCACCCTCAAAAAAATAGTCGCTTTGCTTTTTCATAATTAGATATGCGTTGGCATTAATCGCCTAAAAATAATACGAACTAAGCTGTAAAGCATCATGGCAAATACAAGAGTAATAATTGCAGATTGCAAAACAAGTGTTGCACCATGACCAACATGTAATCCTGATGTAAACAGTGCAGCAATACTTATGCTCACACTAAATACAGCAACGTAGGTTGCCATGCTAACACTACTGAGCAGCGTGAAAGAAAAGAATGAAATATCAGTTACTACTGTTGAAAATACATAAAGCGTAACATATGCGGTTAGTACAAATGTAACCGTATAAACCCCAAAAGGCATCACAGATAACATATCCCAGGCAACTCCCAAGCTGACAGGCCAGAAAATAATTGAGCGCAAAAGACCAAGATGCACACCAATACATAGTAGTGCAAGAGGAATTATTGCAGATGACACTGGGTAAGTAAACCAATTAAGAACACCGAATTGAAAAACGATTATACTAACAAAGGCAATAATATAGAGAAAAACTTTTTTCATACTACTCTACAGTTTCAGAAACAACATTTACAATATGCAATGAGGCAGGCACAAACCGAATTTGAATCAGTCCACGAAGAAATTGAGTATTCTGATCTTGCTTAATGGTTTCAACAGTACCAACCAATATTCCAGGAGGAATAAGCGGATCAAGACCAGAGGTATACACTAGATCACCAACAGCAATTGGTGTATCTTTAGGTACAAATGCAAGCTCTGAAGAAAGTCCGAACCTACCTCTCACCAGTCCAGATGGAGCACCATTTGGCTCAAGCGCAACTGCAACAGCAGCATCAGGGTGAGTGATAAGATTTACTGTTGATGAGTATTCGTGAACATCATGAACAATTCCCACTAGCACGCCGGTTGGTGAAGTTACCGCCAACCCCTTAATCATACCTCGATTAATTCCTGCATCAACAACAATGCTACTAGTATCTTGATCCACACCGAACCCAACGCTGTTCACACTAGTGACTCGCCTGCCATCCAACCTACTAGCAAAGTCTACTGATGTTACCAGCTCGTCGTATTCTCTGTCTCGTACCTTTTGTTCAATCTGATCTTGATCACGTATTGTTTTTTCATCACGTAATCGAAGTATTTCTTCAATTAGTGAATTACGTGACCATTTTTCAAATTCAGCAGTTGGAACGGAAATATTTCTCTCATAAAAATATCGCTGAATCGGAAGTACTACTTTTTGAAAAACAGAAGCAACCGGCTGCAAAACCCCCACGCTATACAAAAAAATTATACTAATAACAAGCACTGCCGCATAACTTAATCGCATGCTTGTTGACTTACGCATAGAACCTTATACTTTAATAGGTTGCTCCTGCGCTGATGGTAGTGCCACATGAGACAAAAGTGTTTCGTTTTCAAGTAAAATACCAGCGCCGCGCACCACACAAGTAATAGGATCGTCTACAATACGAACAGGAATACCGATAGCGTCTGCAATAACTGCATCAATGTCACGAAGTAGCGCTCCACCACCTGACAGCACGATTCCACGCTCATGTATATCAGCAACTACTTCTGGAGGTGTTACCTCAAGAGTAGCCTTAATCTGCTCTACAATATTTGCAACACTACCAGATATAGCTCTGTGCACATGAGCACTATCAATCATTACTTCTTTTGGTAGCCCACTAATAACATCTCTACCACGCATAGGAAATTCAATAGGCTCATCTACTGGTTGAGCAGATCCTACTGCTATTTTAACTTTCTCTGCATGGCGATCACCAAGCAAAAGCCCGAACACTTCACGAGTATACTTTACAATATTTTTTGTCATTTCATCACCAGCAATCAATCCACTGCGCCATGTTACAATTCCTTCAAGTGAAATAATGGCAATTTGTGTGTTTCCACCACCAATTTGTACAATCATTGAACCCACTGGATCTTCAACTGCCATGCGTGCTCCAATTGCAGCTGCCATTGGCTCTTCAACCGTATATACTTGTCGTGCTCCTGCTGCTACACATGCATCTTCCACAGCCTTTCGTTCAACTTCAGTAATACCAAGAGGAACCGAAACCACAATGCGCGGACGTGGAACAATGGTGAACTCATCTTCGTGCACTTTATCAATAAAATACTTCAACATGCGCTCTGTAACCTCAAAATCAGAAATAACACCATTTGCAAGTGGGCGTGATGTCATAATATGCTCCGGCGTTTTCCCAAGCATTGCTTTGGCTTCATTTCCTACTGCCAAAATTTGCTCTGTTCTAATATTTATAGCAACAACAGATGGTTCGTTCACCACAATCCCTTTATCTTTCACATAAACAAGGGTATGTGAGGTACCCAAATCAACACCAAGATCCTTACTGAATTTTCCGAAGAAATTTTTTATCATATTGTATTTTTGTTTTGAAACCCGAACCCCTACATTTACATTGCAAACTGACTGTAAACATCAGCCTCGCTCATATTTTGCGCATCTTTTTCTGTGCGCTGCTTAACTTCTACTTCATTTTTTGCGACAAGCTTTTCACTAATTACTATTCGTGTTGGAATGCCAAATAAATCACTATCAGCGAATTTTGCGCCAGCAGATGCGCTGCGATCATCAAGAAGAACTTCTTTGCCGTGCTCAGAGAGTGTGATAGCAACTTCCTTTGCCTTTTTCATAACAGAATCACTATCACCGAGTGCCACAACGTGAATATCATAGGGCGCGATCTCAGTTGGCCATACCATACCTGCATCATCTGCATGGACCTCAACTACTGCTCCCATCATGCGACTTGGCCCAATACCATAACACCCCATGTAAACCTCTTTATTTTCACCACTTTCATTTGCATATGTAAAATTAAAAGCATCAGTAAATCGGGTCTTAAGCGGGAATATATTTCCCACCTCAATTGCCTTATGCTGCTCAAATTCTCCGTCACATTTATCACATGAATCCTGAGTAATAATTTCTTTATTTGTATACGTATTACATTGTGCGCAATGGAAAATGATATCCTCGCCATATGGTGTTATCACTTGAAACTCATGTGAAAACTTGCTGAACACTCCCCCATCAGCTGCTGTTAACTTAGCATCCAAACCACACCTCTCGAATATACGATGATACGCTGCGATAGATTTTTCATAAAACTGCTCAAAATCCTCAGCTGTTTTATGAAAGCTGTACAAATCTTTCATGCTGAATTCGCGCCCTCGCATCAGTCCTGACTTTGCACGAGGCTCATTGCGGAATTTATCTTGAATCTGATACACGGCTACTGGCAGATCCTTATATGAGTGTACGAATTTCTTTACTAGTGGCGTAACCACTTCTTCGTGTGTTGATCCAAGTGCATACTTATCTTCAACCTTAAAAAGCACGTCAATCTTATCCCAACGATCTGTAGTCTCCCATAATTCCTTGGGTGACAATGCTGGCATAAGAATTTCTTGTCCACCAAGCGCATCCATTTCTTCACGAACTATTTGTTGAATTTTTTTAAGTACACGAAGTCCTAGTGGCAAATATGAATACACACCTGCCATAACTTTATCTACAAAACCAGCGCGCATAAGTAGTTGCGCGTTAAGACTCACTTCCCCTTTTGGCTTTTCCTTCGTTGTCTTGGTAAACAACGAAGTCTGACTTGTGTACATACTACAATTTTTTACGTTTTACCCCTTCGCGCGACCAAACAAACTCTATAAGACTGAGCGCTAATGCAAGAAGCACTATTACCCACCAGTACAGAAGTTCATTGTGAGCTAGCATCAGCACCACACAAAGCAAGGATGCAAAGAGAACACCTTGACGAAAACTTTTGCGCACTTTACGGAAGGCAACAGTCTCGCTTTTTTTAGTTAAGCTTTCGATGCCAAAGCCAACAAGTGAAAACAATCCCAAGAGCGACAGAAAAAAACTCGCGTAAAAGAGAATAATACCAAAAATCCCTGTCTCGTTCGGGTTGATTGAGTAAACAACAAACCCCAGTGCAGTAATGCAAAGGAGCGTCGCAAGACTCATGACTAAAAGATATTGTTTTAATGTCATTGTAAAGGTATTCTATATAAAAAATACCTTATTTTTCAGCTTCGCGCAAGGGCTACAAAAGATAACGAATTCGCTCCACTTTCTCATCATTTTCAATGCTTTCAAGATCGGTTCCAAGAAAAGATATTCTGTCTT
>CAZKMQ010000025.1:7718-10479 GCA_964554065.1 uncultured Gammaproteobacteria bacterium
ATTCAAAATCTCAAGTATTTCCTGTTCGTGTAGCTTAAGCTCCTGTGCAAATGCAGATGAATCACAACTTACAGTAAGCGTACGATTCTTAATATACTGCGGACGAGCATGGCTAGACTCTTCCTTGAAAACCTCATCAAGCGCTTGTTGTGCCTTCTCAATTGTAATAGCTGCGCCAACTTGTTTGGCGATACCTGAACGATTTAACGTTCCTTTCATTGCATCAGAAAGTGGCTTCATAATTTTCTATACGGGCAAATTGATTTGAACTCACAATATGTGCAAGCCATTTGACTTGGTGTAGCAGCAAAGTCACTAGTGCGCATTTGGTCAACAGTCTCAATAATTTCTTCCTCAAATGCCTTAAGCTTTTCACTTGTAAACGGCACATTAAGTTCGGATTGATCTTCTAAATACCAATACTGCAGTCCGCGAACTGGACCGAGCTGAGCAAGCGATGGGTCTTTACTTACGGCAATATGATACAACATTAACTGCTGACTACTCTCCTTGTCTGCTCGCGTCTTTGGTTTGCCAGTCTTGTAATCAATAATTATTACCCCATCGTCATCTGAATCTATTCTATCAATTCGACCTGCAAAAGTACAGTCACCTATTTTAATATTAAACCCCTGCTCAAGCGCAACCGGAAGCCTGGCAAATGGATTATGTGCCTTGTAGTAGTTCTTGAGCATTACCAGACCATGATCCCAATATTCCTTTTTCTGCTCAGGGTTCTGATACCACTCATCAATCCATTTTTCTCTATAAAGAGTAAGCAGCTCTTTTACATCTGGAATCACGTTAGACTCTTCATTTGTTTCAAACAAACCGCCTTGCTTCACACTGCGCAGCTCCTTAATCCGCAAATACCACTGATGCAGTGTATTATGAATTGTTAGTCCAAAGCTAAGTGCATGACTACCTCTTGTTGGAATCCGTGAGATGTATTTATACTTGTATTTTTGTGGGCATTTACGAAAGGTTTGTACTTGAGAAAATGACATCTTACTGGCAAGTCTATGTGTAGGAGCAGGTTTAGATTGTATCTGATCAACGTGTGGCACATGAACCACAACTTTCTCTGTGGAAAAATTATCCAAATCCATCTCTTCTACAAATTGCGAAGGCTTGCGTATTTTTTTGCCTTCACCATAACGATCGGCATGACTAATGATAAGTCGATTCTTTGCGCGAGTCATGGCAACATATGCAATTCGCCTTTCCTCAAGTTTGTGTGCAGTCTTAGAATCACGAGCGTAGTGTATAAGCTCCTCTGGAATCGGAATTGGTTCTTTGCGAGCCACTGACGGAAAACGAAGATGAACAAGTTGTGGCAGCACAACCAAAGCAAACTCTAACCCCTTACTACTATGCATAGTCATCATCTGTACAGCATCAGTAGACAATTCCACATCCTCCTCAATACCTGACCCACCAGATTGAAGTGTGTCATTATGGAATCTGAGAAATGATTCAAACGTTATTACATCATGCATTTTTTCAAACTGCTGTACGTACTTTAGAAACATTTCTAAAGCTACAAAAGGCTCATAAATAAGTTCTCTCTGCTCTTGCTCTTTCCAATATTCCATCATGCCGGTTTTTTCCAACCACAACACTAGAAGCTCACTCACATTTTTGCTATCTTGCAAGGCTACCACCTCTTTGCATAAGACATAAAACCCTGAGTCCTTAGGCATTGCATTGTATAGGGATATCCCAGCTTTTTTTGCCTTCTCTGTTAACTCTACGATCTGCTCATGAACAAAGGACAGTGGCGGTGCTGTTAGAAGTGAGTATAGTGCCGAAGAATTATGACTATTGTGCAAAATCTCAAATACATTTACACAGTAAAGCACAACTGGATGGTGCAGGAATCCATCTTTACCATGTACCGCAAGTGGTACTCCTTTTTTTGGCAGAACCTTGCGAAGCAAATCACCGTGACTGTGCGCGCGAAGCAGTATTGCCATATCGCACCATCGCATATCAGCGCTGTGCTGCTGTTTGAGCAGTTCTGCAATTCGTACACATTCACTATACTCGTCTTTGCTGTGTACATGCTGAATACTGCCCTGCTCTTTTAAATTTGAAATAAGTTTTTTACTAATACCAAGCTGCGATTCAAGTGTGTCTGGGTTGTTTTTTTGAATTAGCTCATATGATGCATCGAGAATATTCTGCGCGCTGCGGTAATTTTGTGTAAGCACTACCTTCTGTGCGTCTTCAAAGTCCGAACTAAATTCAATAATGTTTTCAACTGCTGCACCACGGAACGCGTAGATACTCTGATTGTCATCTCCAACAACTGTAATACTAGATTTTTGTGACAACAACTTTACAATGGCGTACTGAGCATAATTTGTATCTTGAAATTCATCCACAAAAATATGTTTGTACTGCTCTTGTAATTGCTCCAAAATATTAGTTCGCTTACTCAAGAGTTCATAAGTGTATGACAGCAAAGATCCGAAATCAAGCAATGAGTTATCTAATAATAGCTTCTCGTAAACAAAATATGCACTAGAAAGCTCGCGTTGACGTTCAAGTTCCTGTGCAAAGATTTCATCAGCGGTATCTTTGTTTAAAGCTTGTTCCTGAACATGATTTGCATAGGTATCAGTTGTAATCAACTCATCCTTGCACCTAGAAAAATGGCGCAATAAGCTTTTTATAAATGACGTTGGATTTCCGCGCGGCCTATAATATTTTAAATCAAACTTTTTAGAAAAAATTTTTTTTAAATTTTCATCTTTTC
>CAZKMQ010000026.1:0-3979 GCA_964554065.1 uncultured Gammaproteobacteria bacterium
AATAATTCAGTAATGGTCATACGACCACAGTATACCATAAAATAAAACACCAGCAGGGGTTACCCAACTGGTATTTATTGTTTGTACTCAACCTCTCCAGACCCATGGATAGCCATTTTCATCAAACGGGCCAGTGATCGGTTCGGCATTTGGATCTGGCGGATACACCAACCGAGCAAGCACCAGTCGCGAAACCTTCAATGCAGCTCGCTCATCATCAGGGATGTTCCCCTCACCTTCCAAACCACCCAGTCGACCGCACGTCAACAGAATTTCTGCTACTACAGTACCAAAGGTTTCCGCGTATGCCTCAGACGGAATTGCCAATAGCACTTCGCGAATGCGATCCACATCAAATGGACGAACGCCCATTTCAAATTGCTGACCATCATGCTCAATGATCAGAATGTCTGTGTCACCCATCTTTTCTCCTCTAGAAATTCCACCCTGCCTTAGCAAGTGCGGCAAGTGTCAGTCCGTCTTGCAGCTCTCCACTGTCTACCATAGCGCGGATTTCACGAGCTGTGAAGAACTTCACATTCCCCAAGATCTCCAGATCCTCAGGACTCTGCTCTTGTACCGCATCCACTTCAGCAAGCACAGTGTATTGCCCGTGCAAAAAGAACGTTGTGTTAGCATTCACAACACCTGTAAGAACCCGAGCATCTCGCAGAACGAAACCAGCTTCTGCGAGCGCTTCAGCTCTTGCAACCTTGAGAATGAATTGCTCCAGGTCCATGTCTGCAGCAGTAGAATCTGGAGGAACAAGACCTCGAGGAACTTCCCACTGGAACGAACCCATACTAGCAAAGAGTTTTTCCCACTTGCCCGTCTCAATGAGACCAAGAACGTACTTGAACTTTTCAAATCGCTCGAGGCGACTGCCACAGAACCGGTAGTTCTGCACAAGCCCAACCTTGTTGCCATAAGTACAGACAACCATGGCACCAGGACTTTCCACAATAACAGGCTGATCGTACAAGTCTTTCAACTTGCCATCGACCATCTTTTGCACCACAGCCCAAACCAGCGCCCACCCATGTGGGTTAGCTCTACCATCGACACGCGCAAGCGACTTCCATCCGCGCATGAACATATGCCCATCACCCCTGCGCAAAAAAGCGCGCAGAGCCCCTTGCCTTTCTTGTTGTTTTGACAAAATAAACTCCTTAGACAAATGATTGTGGTGGCATTAATGCTTTCGTATTTGAGACAGAAGTTATACCACCAGCCAGCATGAGCTGACATATTATTATTACACTTCTGTATAAATTTGTCAAGTACACAAAAGGCGCCGAGAGAAGTAAGGCGCCTTTAAGGGACTCAACGCAAAAACTATTCCAATGTATTCAAATAACTAATTGCACTCAGTGCCGCGCTAATTCCCATGCCTGCGGCAATACCAATTTGTAAATATGGAATGTCGGTTACATCTCCTGCCGCAAAAATTCCTTCGCACGATGTTTTACCAATGCGATCAACAATAATGTTACCGGCTTTTGTTTTTTCTACACAATCAATGAACGAACTTTGTGGAATCAGACCAATGTGCACCATTACACCTTGAACATCAAGCCTGTGTTCGTTTCCATCTTTGTCGTTATACACCACCGCATTAACCACAGCCTCACCTTCAATGTGCTGTGTCATTGCTTCATAGACCACATCAATATTTTCGTGCGCTTTTACTTTATCAATCAGAACTTGCTCTCCCTTAAATTCCGGATGCTTTACCAGTACATGATGTTTTGTTGCAATCTCAGCCATCATCAGTGCAGACTCAAGTGCTGAATTTCCTGAACCAATAGTTACGGTTTCCTTTCCTTTAAACAAAGGCCCGTCACATACAGTACAGTAGGTAATCCCTTTATGCGCAAATTTTTCTTCGCCTTCAACGCCCAGATGCCGCGGTTCACTTCCGGTTGCCACAATCACTGACTTTGCTTCATAGCTGCGCTCTTCTTCTCCGTATTTTCCTTTTATTAAAAACCCGCCACCGTCTTTTTTTGAAATCGACTCAACAATAACACCAACTTCAGTATCAATCTCATTGTATTTGAGCTGTTCATTAAACGCTTGAGAAAGCTCGACACCAGTTGTTTTTGTTGTTCCTGGAAAATTCTCAACCACACCAGCAGTTGCCACTTCTCCACCCAAATCTTTCGCCACAACTTTAAAATTCAATTTACGCCGCGAGCAATACACCGCTCCAGCAGTTGCTGCGGCACTTCCGCCTACAATAACAAGGTCTAACATAATTTTATTTTAGTAAAAAGTTAAAGCGCCTATAGTTTATCAGAGGTTCTCAAAAAGTGAAAGCATTGACGCACACACTTCAATCTGCTACCCTACTACTACGTTAACACATAACCGGAGGGGCATATGGGACAACAAAAATTTGCGCTTGTAACCGGTGCTAGCTCTGGCATTGGAAAAGCAATCGCTATTGCACTGGCCAAAGAAGGATACTACGTCTTTCTTGGTGGTCGCAATGTTGAGCGGTTGCAAGAGTCACTTGAAGCTATTGGAGGTGAGAATCACGGTGAATACTTCACAGGTGATCTTACTGATCCGATCGCGCTTTCAAAGATCAATGATACTGTCACTGCAAAAACAAACACTTTGCACGTGCTGGTCAACGCAGCAGGCATGTTCCGCTGGGATGACTCTTTTGGTGGCGGTGATGGCGAAGCAATCGATCGCTTGAGTGATGTGAACTTCAACACCAAGGTTGCACTTTGGAATGCACTCAAACCACTTGTGATTTCTGCCGGCCAGGACGGTGTTGTGATAAACATCAGTTCACAAGCTGCCAACTTCACTAAAGACGACCCACGTCGCAAGAACGAAGAAGGCTATGTCACATCAATGCGCATGGTCAGTGACTGGTCTGCCGGCCCACTAACAGAAGAGGTGAAAAAAGCTGGTACACACATCATCCTTCTTGAACCAGGTCTGATTGACACACCACTTGCTCGCAAAAACTTCACTGCTGAAACAATTGGTGAAGACCCGGACTGGGCACAAGTACCCACACCTGAGCAGTATGCTCAGGAAAACGTACTTACAAAAATCCGTGAGGCATTAGCCTAAACGGTACCCTGAGAAATAATAGTAGTGCCACATAGAATGCTTCTCTTCTCAGGGTTTTTTAATTCACTAAAAACCCACACAACGCCACAGCCAAAGCATCCGCTGCATCATCTTGCTTTGGCATTTCCTTTAGTCGCAACAACATTTGCACCATGCGCTGCATCTGCTTCTTGTCTGCTTTGCCATGTCCAGCAATAATGGATTTAATTTGTGTTGGAGTGAACTCAACAATTTGTACACCAGCTTTGGCAGCAGTAAGTTGTATTACGCCACGCGCCTCGCTCACCTTAATCCCAGTTGTAATATTTTTTGTAAAAAAAAGCTGCTCAATAGCAACTACATCAGGCTTGTATTTTTCTAGCAGTGCAATACACTCTTTCTCAATATGCATAAGCCTCTGCACAAACAGCTCCTTAGAATTTGTTTCAACACATCCGTACTCAAGAACATTATAATTCTCACGACCCGACTCTTCAATTATTCCATAGCCTACGCGACCAAATCCAGGATCAATCCCCAAAATGAGCTTACCCATACTTAAGCAGCATTTGTGAACCAATCTTGCACATCATCCATATCATCAATCAACCCAAAAAAGTTTTCCACTTTTGCCTTATCAGCTTCATCAACTTCTTTGGTATCCTTTGCGCGCCACTCCAACCCTGAATCCTCCACTTTTATATTCTGTGCCTCAACTGCTTCAGCAAGTTTTTGTAAATCACGAACCTTACCATAAACAGCAACACCACCCTCCTCATCAACAATATCATTAGCGCCCGCGTCGATCATTGCAAGTTCGAAATCATCACGCGACTCAATCACATTACCAACATGTACACCAGCTACTCGCTCAAACTGCCACTGCACACTACCTGGCCCACCAAGT
>CAZKMQ010000026.1:4001-10376 GCA_964554065.1 uncultured Gammaproteobacteria bacterium
CCGTTTTTTGAAAATAAATGCTTAATCTCTGCAGCTGCTCGATTACGACTATCTGTAACCACATCGACCATTACAGCGATCTGTGCCGGACCGAATCCTTCATAAGTAATTGACTCATACACAACACCATCTTTATCCTCTCCAGTACCGCGCTTAATTGCTTTTTCAATCTTGTCCTTTGGAACATTACCAGCCTTCGCCTTATCTATTGCAAGCCGCAATGCAAAATTCATGGAAGCGTCACCTCCACCATCGCGTGCTGCCATTGTTACTGCACGCGTAAGTTTGGTAAACAAATTACTACGCTTAGCATCAGCTGCGCCTTTCTTGTGTTTTATCTTACTCCATTTACTATGTCCTGACATATTGTTTATCCTACAAGAAAACCCGACATATTCCAAATGGAATAGCCGGGCTTCCTTTTACATATACTATGCTTCTGCTTCCACAGCTTCTACCTCCTGATCAGAAGGTTCTTCTGCTGGTTTTAGATCTGGAATAATATTTTCATTCCCCTTAAACCCCGTTCCTGCTGGAACACGGCGACCAATGATAACATTTTCTTTGAGCCCCTCAAGATAATCGATCTTTCCGGTCACTGCAGCATTGATCAGCACCTTTGCAGTCTCTTGGAATGATGCCGCTGACAAAAAGCTCTGCGTTGAAAGCGCAACACGGGAAATACCAAGGAACAACTCTTGTGTCTCTGCTTTCTTCTTCCCCTTACCAAGAGAAGCGTTTGCAGCATGCACTTGCGCAACTTCTACAGTTTCACCTGGTAACAGATCAGTATCCGCTGGATCCAAAATTAAGTGGCGAGAAAACATCTGACGCAAAATAATTTCGATATGCTTGTCGTTCAACTTCTGTCCTTGTGAAGAATAAATATCTTGGATCTCATGCAAAATATATTCTTGCACCGCACCGCGCCCCCTGAGCTCATGCAACTGATGCAAATCCATGTGTCCTTCAGTAACTGGATCACCAGAGCTAACTAGGTCACCATCTTTTACTAGAACTTTATATCCAAGTGGTACAATGAATTCTTTCTCATGTGTTCCTTCATAGACCAGGAACATCTTGCGCTTCTCAAGACGGATGGTTCCCGATGCAATAGCAATAATAGGATCTGCATCATGTACCTCAAGCAATGTTTGCCCTTTAGTAACGCTAGCACCATCTTCAACAAGCAAATTATCTTTCACGCGTACTTTGTACACTTCCTCATCTACACCATCATAAGTCACCTTTACAATCTTCTGACCACGTCGTCCTTCAAAAATCTTACGACCAGTTGGTGATTCAATCACACGACCTTCTGCAGACTCAACAGTTGCTGTACCAGACACGGTTGTTACAACAGCTTTCTTCTTCGGCTGACGAGCTTCAAACAACTCTTCAACACGTGGCAAACCTTGAGTAATATCCTGACCAGCAACTCCACCGGTGTGGAATGTTCTCATGGTCAACTGCGTACCCGGCTCACCAATTGACTGTGCAGCAATAATTCCTACCGCTGTTCCAAGTTCTGCTGGCTTATTCTTTGCTAAGTCAACTCCATAGCAATTACGACAGATTCCCTTTGGCAGTAGACACTTCAATACACTACGAACTGAAACCTCTTCTACACCAAGGGCATCTATTTCACGCGCTTGAGCTTCAGTAATCATCTCACCTGCTTTAGCAAGTACTTTCTTTGATCCTGGCTTCTTCACTGTCTCAAGTGCATAACGTCCACGAACACGCTCCATAAGTGACTCACCCATCACCTTCTCACTTTCCTCGCGAGTAATTAGAGACCCTTCTTCTGTTCCACAATCTTCAATAAGCACAACCACATCTTGTGATACATCCACCAAACGACGGGTTAGGTATCCTGCGTTAGCTGTTCGCAATGCAGTATCAGTCAATCCTTTACGCACACCGTGACTAGAGATAAAAAACTCAAGAACAGAGAATCCTTCTTTGAAGTTTCCTTTAACTGGCAACTCGATAATGTCTCCTGATGGGTTACTCACTAATCCTTTCATACCAATAACTTGTCCGAGCTGACCCCATGATCCACGCGCACCAGATTCAATCATGGCATACACAGGACCATGTGTATTCAATGATGTTCCGCTTTGCTTCAACACATCATCTTTTACATCAGTCCACACACCAATAATCTTAGTATACCGCTCATTCTGTGTTAGCAATCCTTCTTGATATTGCATTTCAATCTCTTCAATCTTCTTGTCTCCACCAGAAACAATATCACGCTTTGATTCAACATGAGGGAAGTCATCCATACCTAATGAGTATCCTGACTTGGTTACATACTTGAACCCAAGCGCCTTCATGTTGTCGAGCACTTCTGATGTAGGAATTTCTCCATAATGCTCAAGTACCAATCGTACAATCTGCGCAAGCTTCTTACCTGTCACCATTTCGTTATACCATGGCAATTTCTCTGGAAGCACATCATTGAAAATAATTCTTCCAACCGTCGTCTTCACACGTTGTGGAGCATCCTCCGGCAATCGCTCACGATGACGATCAAAGTACACTTCAATTGGCTCGTGCAATCCAATACGACGTAGCTTGTACGCATAACGCGCATCGCCTAGTGAACCAAATCGCTTGATTTCTTTTTCATCAATAGTGTCAAAATCTTCACCTGCTTTAGTGAGATAGAAACACCCAAGTGTAATATCCTGTTTTGGTGTAGCAATTGGATTACCAGTCGCCGGCTTAAGAATGTTTCGTTCTGCAGCCATCAAGTTCTCTGCTTCCCACTTTGCTTTTTCTGTTAGTGGTACGTGTACGGCCATTTGGTCACCATCAAAATCAGCATTGAATGCACTACACACAAGTGGGTGCAAACGGACTGCCTTACCTTCAACCAAGCGCGGACGGAATGATTGGATACCCAGACGGTGCAATGTTGGAGCACGGTTCAAGAACACACGTGTATCAACAATTACCTCTTCAAGAATATCCCACACCTCATCATGATCAGCCTCAATAAACCGAGATGCACTACGAATGTTGTGAGCAAACCCGCGTTCGATTATCTTAGCCATCACAAAAGGCTTGAACAACTCCAAAGCCATGCGCTTAGGCAAACCACATTCACTCATGCTCATGTTCGGCCCAACTACAATTACGCTACGACCAGAATAGTCAGTTCGCTTACCAAGCAAGTTCTGACGGAATCTTCCTTGTTTTCCTTTCAAGTTGTCGGCAATACTTCGCAACTTACGACGCTGTCCAGTTGAGGCAGTAACTGTCTTACTGCGACGCGCATCATTATCAATAAGCGCGTCAACTGCCTCTTGGAGCATCCGCCTCTCATTTCGCGTAATAACTTCTGGTGCTTTCAAATCAAGCAATCTCTTCAAACGATTGTTGCGGTTAATAACACGACGATACAAGTCATTCAAGTCTGACGTTGCAAAACGACCACCATCGAGCGCCACCATTGGGCGCATGTCCGGTGGAATAATAGGAATTACTTTCAAGATCATCCAGTCCGGATGAATACCATTGATCTCAAGACTCTTCAGTAATTTAACACGACGAATCATTTTGTCACGCTTAGCAGTCTTGTTAACTGCAATCTCTTTGTCGAGTGCATCAATTGTCTTTGGCAAATCAAGCTTCTTTAACAAATGCTCAACTGCCGCTGCTCCAATCTGCGCATCAAAGATATGTCCATATCGCAATGACAGTTCTTGAAAAGCGTTTTCACTCATTAGCTTCATCGGAACAATCTCTTTAAGCTCGCGCTCTGCCTCAACAAAGTCTTCCTCAAGTGCTGCAAGTTTTTGCTCAAACTCTTCTTCAATTTCCTCAATAGCAGCAGCGTCACCCTTTACATTGACCTTCTTCTGCTTCGCTTGATTCATTAGTTGTTTGCGCTTACTCTTGTATTCTTCTTTTAGAGCATCTACAGTCTGCGCCTTCACGTCTTCATTTACTTCAGTAACAATAAAGTTCGCATAGTAAATTACTTTCTCAAGCATCTGAATAGACAAATCTAGAATAGTTCCAATCTTGGACGGAATACTGCGCAAGAACCAAATATGCGTTACAGGTGATGCAAGTTCAACATGCCCCATGCGCTCACGACGCACTAACGAATGTGTAACTTCCACACCACACTTATCACATACAATACCTTTGTATCGAATTTTCTTATACTTACCACAGTAACACTCCCAGTCCTTTGTTGGTCCAAAAATTTCTTCAGCAAACAATCCGCCTTTTTCCGGTTTCTGTGTACGGTAGTTAATGGTTTCCGGTTTTACAACTTCACCACTACTCCATCCACGAATAACTTCTGGAGATGCAACACGCAGACGTATCGCATCAAAGTCCATGCTATGAATTGTATCTGTTTTCATATTCATATGCGTATACGTTAAGCCTGATCGGCGTTATCCCCGTCTGATTTCTTGTCTTCCATTTGGTCGACAGGTGTGTACCCCTTACCATCTTTGGCAAGCAGCTCCACATCAAGACAAAGACCTTTCAACTCGCGAGTCAGAACGAAGAATGACTCAGGAATATTAATGCGAGTGATTGGATCTCCTTTAATAATTGATTCGTATGCCTTACTTCTTCCTGGAACATCATCTGATTTAATCGTCAAAATCTCCTGCAATGTGTGAGCTGCACCATATGCTTCAAGTGCCCAAACTTCCATCTCTCCAAAACGCTGACCACCATGCTGTGCCTTACCACCAAGTGGCTGCTGTGAGATCAAACTGTACGGACCAATGGAACGTTGGTGAATCTTATCTTCAATCATGTGGTTAAGCTTCAACATGTAAGTGTAACCAACCGTTGTTTTGTTATCAAAAGCTTCACCGGTTCGCCCATCATACAACTGCACCTGTCCATCGCGACTAAATCCTTGCTCTTCTAGTGAATCTTTAATTTGTTTTTCAGTAACACCGTTAAGTGGTGGTGTAGCCACACGTGTTCCCATAGCATTAGCAGCTAGCCCCAAATGTGTTTCAAGTAGCTGCCCTAAGTTCATTCGTGAAATAACGCCAAGTGGACTCAGGATAATATCAACCGGTGTTCCATCTTCAAGAAATGGCATATCAGCTGCTGGAACTACGCGTGAAATTACACCTTTGTTTCCGTGACGACCGGCCATCTTATCTCCAACTTGAATCTTACGCATGTCAGCAACCGTCACTTGAATCTGCTTAATCACTCCTGGCTGCAACTTGTCTCCAGCCTCTGCTGAAAATACTTTCACATCAATTACTTTTCCATGATCTCCATATTCCAAGTACTTTGAAGAGTCACGCACATCGCGCGCTTTTTCTCCAAAGATTGCACGAAGTAACTTTTCTTCAGCTGAAAGTTCAGTCTCACCCTTTGGCGTAATTTTTCCAACCAAGATGTCGCCGGCTTTTACCTCAGCTCCGATACGGACAATTCCTTCTGAGTCCAAATTCTTCAACTTCTCTTCACTTACGTTTGGAATGTCTGATGTGACTACTTCAGGTCCAAGCTTAGTCTCGCGCACATCAATTACATAATCTTCAATGTGCACTGAACTATAACGATCATCACGAACTAATCTCTCAGACAAGATAATAGCATCCTCATAGTTGTACCCATCCCAAATCATATAAGCCACCATGATATTCTGCCCTAAGGCAAGCTCACCATTTTGTGTAGATGGACCATCAGCCAAAACATCACCCTTCTTAATTTTTTGACCAGCAGTCACGATTGGACGTTGGTTAATTGATGTTGAGTGATTTGAACGGAGGAATTTATTCAATGTGTAAGTAACATCACCTAACTTCTTGTACTTTACGTCAATTTTACTGCCATCTACCGCAACAATCTCACCAGCATCTTTTGCAACAACTACGTGACCTGAGTCCTTAGCCGCTGCAAGTTCAATTCCTGTTCCAACAATTGGCGACTCTGGAGAAATACATGGCACAGCTTGGCGTTGCATGTTCGTTCCCATAAGTGCGCGTGTTGCATCATCGTGTTCTAAAAACGGAATCAATGATGTCGCGATACTGATAATTTGGTTTGAAGCAACGTCCATGTACTGCACATCATTAACACTTGCAAACCCAGGAACACCCTGACGACGCACTGGAATTTTTTCTTGTTTAAAATATCCATCCGCGTCAATTGGGATTGTCGCACTAGTAGTAATTACCTTTTCTTCTTGAAAAGCATTCAAATATACAATCTCTTCAGTCACGCGCGGACGACCGTCTGCAGCTTTTTCAACTTTGCGATATGGTGTTTCTACAAAACCAAAATCATTCACAATAGCATATGACGCCAAGTGACCAACCAAACCAATGTTCGGACCTTCCGGAGTTGCGATTGGACAAATGCGCCCAT
>CAZKMQ010000027.1:0-2554 GCA_964554065.1 uncultured Gammaproteobacteria bacterium
TGTCTCCTGCTAAGGTAATGGGGATTGAGCTCAAGGAAGAAGGTGAGGAAAAGAATGCAATTGCTACTGTTGCTGAAGATCAATTCTCTTTGGCTATTGGTAAAGGTGGTCAGAATGTTCGCTTGGCTGCTCGCTTAACCGGCTGGAAAATTAATGTACACCAAGATGGTGCGCCAGAGGAAGATGACACTGAAGCTGAGCCGACTCCTGATCCAGAAGTTCCAGCTGAAGCTGAGGACGAGGTAATAGCTGAAGAAGTTGCTGAAGAGAAGTTAAGTGAAGAGGCTGCGGAAGAATCTGCAAATGTTGAGGAAGAAAAATCTGCTGAACAAGAAGTACAAGAATCGGAAAATGCACAAGCGCCAGAAGAAGCTCCCAGCGACGAGAAAGCAGACAAAGAACAAGAATAAGTGTATACTCTTTCTATTGACCACTAATCTATGAAAGCATTTTTTACTACACTTATTTATCAACCGCTCTTTAATGCGTTTGTCTTTCTGTACACCATTGTCCCGGGTAACGACGCTGGTGTTGCAATCATCCTGCTGACCATTGCCATTAAGGTATTGCTCTTCCCATTGTCTGCAAGTTCAATTAAGTCACAAAAGGCAATGACTGAGCTGCAGCCGAAGATCGAAGCGCTCAAAGCAAAGCACAAAGACGATAAGCAAGCTTTGGCACAAGCGACCATGGCAATGTATAAAGAGAATAAGGTGAGCCCATTCTCGTCATGCTTGCCGCTTCTGATTCAGTTACCAGTGTTGCTCGCGTTCTATTGGGTATTGCGTGACGGGCTTAACGGTGAGAGTTTTGATTTGCTGTATGGGTTTGTTCAGAATCCGGGAGAGCTTAACACTATAGCGTTTGGTTTTCTGGATCTAATTAAACCGTCAATATGGTTGGCATTACTTGCTGGTGCAGCTCAATTTTTGCAAGCGCGCATGTTTAGCAAGCGCAAACCTGCTGTGCAGACTGAAGGATCAAAGGATGAGAATATGATGGCTAACATGAATAAGCAGATGACATACTTCATGCCAGTAATTACTATTGTGATTGGCTCTCAGCTTCCTGCAGGTCTTACGTTGTATTGGTTCTTGTCTACATTGCTGACGTATTTGCAGCAGAAGATTTTGTTTAAAAAAGTAGATGCACCTGTAATTGAAGCATAAAGTAAAAAACCCGCGAACACATTTGTCCGTGGGTTTTTTCAAGAGTTGCTCAAACCTCCATTTACCGATACAATCCAAGTAGTATGTTAATGCCACACAAACAACTCGTGGGATTGCCTGTAAAGACACAGGCACGAAAGATTATCGGTCTTGTTGTTGATACAGAAAGTCAAAGCATCATGCAGTATGAGGTAAAGCAGTCCATGTTCAGTGGTGGTGTTCTTTTGGTGAGCCGTTCGCAAGTTATTTCAATAACAGAAAGCTCAATGATTGTTGATGAGCTGTCGCTTAAAGCGAAAGACGCCGAGCCAATTGCTGTCCCAGCAAAAAAAGATCAGGCTCCAGGACTTGCCAGCTCTAATGAGTCGGCGTAATAGTATGCAGTCGCAGATTAAAGACGCGCATGGTATTCGTGCGTTTTTTGATTTGTTTGGCCGACCGCTTGGCAATGGAGAACTGCAGTACTTTAGCTCAGTTTTACTTGGCCAAAATAAATACACAGATACGCGTTATCAGGGTGTGCATGGAGTATTTCACGCGCAGTATGCACACGCTACTCGTAAGTGGCGACGAGCGGAGCGAGTCGCCGGTATTTTGAAATTATTTCCATGGATTATTGGAGTCGGTGTAGCTAATACTGTAGCGACCCTTTCTGTTCGTCCAGAAAGTGACATAGATTTTTTTGTGCTTTGCAAAAACAAACGCGTGTGGTTGTCTCGTTTTGTGGTGACAGTGATTTTGCGTCTGGCTCGGCTTCGTCCAGGGGAGGCTAAACGTGATCCTGTGTGTCCGTGTTTTTTTGTGACTGTTGATGGCTTCGATCTTTCGCGCATAGCACTAAAAGAAGGAGATAGTTATTTGCAGTTCTGGCTGGCGACTCTAACGCCAGTTTGGCAAGTGGAGCAAAGTTTCACTCGATTTTTTGCGGTGAACCGATGGGGTATTGATCGCAGCTATCCTGAACATAATGCACGAACCGGATTACTGCGCAGCGTGTTTCGTATTTTTGATTTTACTTTTTTTGAAAAAATAGCCGAGTGGATTCAGCGCAATCTTTTGTCATCATCGGTTTGCCGTCGAGCAAATGATCCAGACACTGCAGTAGTTATTAATTCACAGATGCTTAAGTTCCATCAAAATGATCGTCGCGCGCAATATCATCGTCAGTGGCAGCAGGCTTATGAAAGATAGATTGAACATCCGCAATATTGTATTGTTGTTTTTTGTTGCATTGCCATTGCAGACACATGTAGTGTTTAATGCGCCAGTTTGGCAGAATTCTGTTTTTCAGTTTGGCATTGAACGTTTGGCACTTATGCAAATTCCGCTGTTCTTGCTTGTTGTATATTTTATTTCTCAAGGCGCAATCCAAAAGTTAAAAAAAC
>CAZKMQ010000027.1:2564-10301 GCA_964554065.1 uncultured Gammaproteobacteria bacterium
GGTTGATAGCATTTCTTATAGTATTTTTTGCGCTTTGGTCATTGATTCCATCAGTATACAGTTTGTTTGGACTGCTAAGCTTCCTGTTAACGCTTACAATTGTCGGAGTTGTGCTTGTAACGCATTGCTCGATTAAGAGTTTTGGCATGGCGCCGATATTTGTTGCATTTATTACTGGTGTCGCTATTGCATCAGTATTTGGGATTGTTCAATTTCATATGCAAAAAGTTCATGCGTCAACTACTTTAGGTATTGCAGAACATTTGCCAGAAGTTCAAGGGGATTCCATAGTTTTTGATGGTGAAAAGCGATTGCTTCGCAGTTACGGAGTATTCGATCATCCAAATATCTTCGCCGGATGGTTAGTTATTGCATTATTGGTTTCTACGCTTTTGTTCTCAATAAGTCGTGAGCCAAACCGAACGTATTTATTATTATTGCAAGCTGTATTTTCTATTGCGCTATTGTATACTTTTTCTCGCAGCGCTTGGTTGGCTGTTATATCTTTAGGAGTTATTGATTACATGATTTACAAAACCTATGCAAGATGGAAATCTGTTATTCGTAAGCATTGGGTACCAGTTGCAATTGCATCGATTGCACTGCTAGCTGCATTTGGTCAGATAAGTGGAGCGGTTGGCCAGCGCATCGGAGTATTTCCGCTCTTTGAACCAAATGAAATTGAACTGCGAAATATTTCAGAGCGTGCGGCTGGGTTTTTGGATTGGAAAGATGTAATGCAAAATAATATTTGGTTTGGATCTGGTGTTGGTCAGTATCCAATAGCACTTATGGATGTGCGTCCACTTGAACAAGGATATTGGTATCAGCCAGTACATAATGTGTATGCGCTTTTTGTTGCGGAGGTTGGAGTAGTTGGTTTTGCTTTGTTGTTGGTAATTGCAACTTGGGCGATGTATACATTTCGTGTTCAATGGAAAACACATAAGCATTGGTTTTTTATTTTGTTACCATTGCTAATCATTGGAATGTTTGATCATTATTTGTGGTCTACATATGCAGGAATTGTTTTGCTAGGCTTTACAATCGGTGTTGCATCAAGTTATCAACCAGAAGTCCACTGACTTTCCACAGCCTTTCCACAAAAGACCCCTTGACAAACTGCAAAATAATAGCGATACTTAATACACGAAAGGATCAATTCATGTCTGCTGGTAAGGGCGGCGACATTGATGGCCCACAGTAGGCATGCAAAATATGTTTTGCATCCTGTTGTGGGTTTTTTCTTTAGCATCTATCGGTGTGCCTCCTCGATTCCCTTTGTCAGCTGAATAGAAAACCCACAAGAGAATGCAGAGCTCATGAAAGGCGTTGAGTCCCCCTACTGTTGTATATGCTTTTTATGAGAAGTCTCGAGCATCCTATTCTGTCACGATGGTGTGCGGTTCCGTAGCCCAGTGGGCGCCGAGTGGATTGGTTAGTAGCTTTTTCACGGCTTCACATCAAACGAACAAATGGCGTGCGTGCATATTCCCACCATAATTTCGTGCATCTCCCTTACATCCTCATTCATACTCGTAAATGGGGGTCAATAGCACGAATAATTCCGCTGTATTCTCTATACCAGTCATGCACCAGTTGCATGCACGCGGTAGGGGGACGCCAAAAGGTTCTGTGGTTTTGCCACAGGACTTTTTGATTTTGCAATAATAATACCCTTGACAAACAGCAAGATTTTTTGTATTGTTATTCCTGCTCATAGAACAACTCTTTTTAAATACAGGAACATTGAGCAGGCAGTGGTTACTAGCGCGTCCTTTGCATGGCAAAACAATTTAGCCGCTGCACCTAACACAAAATCCAACGTGAAGTTGGTCCTCACATAAGGAGGTAATATAATGAGTAAAGAAACAAAGGCTTCTCAGAAAAAGAGAAGAGCATTTGAGCGAATGAACAAAGTGCTTGCTCGTGTAGGTATGCCTCTGGAATTAGTTCACATACTTGCTGATGAAGATGAAGCGCGACGTGCGGTGCGTGCGCTAAGTCACATGTTCCACATCATCGGCGGACCGGTTGTGGAGGATTTGAAAGAGTATCCGCTGGTAGTGGATTTTTCAAAGTCATTTGATCAGATGGTAGCTGATGGCGAGTATGAGTTCATAGCTAACCATGTTGCTCCATTTGCATGGACATCAGATGGAGAGAGTAGTGTGCGTCGCACATGCGTGCTGCTTCAGTTTAAAAACGAAGTGGCTTCAGAAAGCGTCGACTTGTACATGCGACGAAGAGGTCTGCGACCAGCTACTTCAAGAGAGCTGCTTGCATTTGGTGCAGCATACCCTCAGCTGGAGCAACAGAATCCCATCGTTAGTTTGGAAAGGCAGTACGTAAGAGCTTATTCAAATTTGGGTGTACTAGTTCTTGACAACACGGACGCAGTTACTGAAAGAGAAATCAGGGCTGGTAGTTGGGGCGGAGGTTTTCCTTCACGCTACTGCTTCCTTGCCTGCAAGGTGAAAACCTAACACCAAATCCAACGAAAGTTGGTAGCCTGGAAATATTCATGAGTTTTCATACCAATTTGATTTCCAGGCTTTTTTAATACTTGACGCTTATGACTAGATTTGCTAACATTTCGGTACTCAATTTTTACATAAAATTATGAATCTCAAACCTCTAAACGATCGCGTGGTGGTAAAGCCACTTGATCCGCAAGACAAGACAACTGCATCTGGAATTATTATTCCGGATACTGCTAACAAAGAACGTCCTGAACAAGGCGAAGTTATTGCTGTTGGTCCTGGACAACTTTTGGAAAATGGTCAGCGCGCAGCAATGAGTGTTGGCGTTGGTCTGAAAGTTATGTTCAAAAAATACGGACCAGATGAAATTAAAGTTGACGGTCAGGAGTATTTGGTGATTAGTGAGTCAGATATTTTGGCGGTAATTGAATAAAATAAAAACTTATGGCAAAACAAATTCTATTTAATGAAGAAGCGCGTCATGCAATGCTGCGCGGAGTAGATAAGCTTGCAGATAGTGTAAGTGTAACATTGGGGCCGCGAGGTCGTAATGTTGTTATTGAAAAATCATATGGCGCGCCGCAGATTACAAAAGATGGTGTGACAGTTGCAAAAGAGATCGAACTTGAGGACAAATATGAAAACATTGGTGCGGAGTTGGTAAAAGAAGTTGCTAGCAAAACCAATGATGTTGTTGGTGATGGAACTACTACAGCGACTGTTCTTGCGCGTGCAATGGTTACAGAAGGTTTGAAAAACGTAACTGCCGGTGCAAATCCAATTCCCATTAAAGTTGGAATTGAAAAAGGTGTTGCTGCACTAGTTAAAGAAATTAAAGAGCGCATTGCTAAGCCAATTGCTGGTGATGAAATTACGCAAGTCGCTTCAATTTCAGCAAACGATGCCGAGATTGGAAAACTTATTGCTGAAGTAATGCATGAAGTTGGTAATGATGGTGTTATTACAGTTGAAGAAGGTCAGTCTTTTGGCATGCAAAAAGAAGTAGTAAAAGGAATGCGGTTTGATAAAGGATATATTTCACCATACATGCTTACAGACACTGCGCGTATGGAAGCGGAGTATGCAGATCCAGCCATTCTTATTACAGACAAGAAAATTACATCAATCCAAGATGTGCTTCCTCTTCTTGAGAAGCTTGCTGCATCTGGCCGCAAAGACATTGTGATTATTGCTGAAGATGTTGAAGGTGAAGCTTTGGCAACATTCGTTGTGAATAAGTTGCGCGGTTCATTTAATGTCTTGGCTGTGAAAGCGCCTGGGTTTGGTGATCGTCGTAAAGACATGTTGCAAGACATCGCAGTTCTTACTGGTGCTAAGGTAATTTCAGAAGATGTTGGATTGAAGCTTGAAAATGCGGAGATTGCAGATTTGGGAAGTGCTCGTAAAGTGATTGCAACTAAAGATACAACAACTATTGTTGAAGGAAAGGGTGATCAATTAGCAGTTGAGCAGCGTGTGTCGCAAATCAAAGTATTACTTGAGCGCACTGATTCACAATTTGATAAAGAAAAGTTGCAAGAGCGTTTGGCTAAGCTTGCTGGTGGAGTTGGTGTGCTTAAGATCGGTGCGGCAACAGAAACTGAAATGAAAGAAAAGAAAGACCGCATTGAAGATGCTCTTTCTGCAACCAAAGCTGCTGTTGAAGAAGGAATTGTTCCTGGTGGAGGTGTAACATTGATTCGTGCTGAGCGAGCACTCGACAATTTGGCAGTAAATGATCAGGAAGAAGTTGGTGTGCAGATTTTGCGCAATGCGCTTGTTTCGCCTCTTCGTCAGATTGCAGATAACGCTGGTAAGGAAGGTGCAGTCGTGGTTTCAGAAGTGCGTAAGCATGATGGAAACTTTGGATACAATGCGGCTACTGATCAGTTCGAAGATCTGGTTGTTGCTGGAGTAATTGATCCAGCGAAGGTTACACGTACAGCACTGCAAAACGCCGCATCAATTGCTGCGATGTTTCTAACCACTGAAGCAGTGGTTGCTGAATTGCCGAAAAAAGATGAGCCAATGCCACCAATGGGTGGCGGTATGCCAGGTGGAATGGGATTCTAATTTCTAAACGCAACTAAGTTGACAATAGCGCCGAGAGGCGCTATTGTTGTTTCTGCTCATAGGCCACAGTTCTTTTAAATGATGGTTGAGCAGTTGCTGCACATAACATCAAATCCAACGTAAGTTGGTAGCCTGGAGAATACGGTCTTCATCTAATATCAGTTGGATACATCCAGGCTTTTTTTATACTTGACTATTTGTTCTGATTTTGTCAAAATACGCGCAACCGAAATCAAGGAGGGGAAATGGCTGATACTGGTCAAGAAAAGATCAAGCGCACTTATACCATCATGTCATGTGAGTTGGGAAATGGTAGGTGGTTTGCTTTTGCGCCGTCTTTTCGCAACATTCGCGTTGTGGCCCAGTCGCAGGAAGTAGCAGAGGCGCGAGTGATGGAAGAGGTGAGTGAAACAGTGGTCAATATGAAGCAGATGGGCAAATCGCTTCCGTTGGCAGGTCCAATTCGCATGCGGTCGTTGGCGATCGAGCTGCCGGCAGCTGATCAGCAGGCCGCGTAGAACAACATAAAGTCCCAAGAGAATATCAATCCAGTGACATAAGTTCGCGATTGCTCTTGGGGCTTTTCTTTTTTTTGCGCTATAATGATAGTACATGAAGGATCACCTTGGTCATCTTAATGAACTGCAAAAACGCATACATGACGCTATGCGTATTATTGATGTTGAGAAAAAAACCGCTGCAATGCACGCGCTTGAAATTGAAATGCAGGATCCGAAATTTTGGGATGATGCAAAACATGCGCAAGAGGTAAGTCAGCAGCACGGGGACTTGCGCAGTGAGATAGAGCAGTGGCAGCAGATTGATAAAGATGTGACCGGGCTTATCGAGTTTATAGAAGAAGTTACAGAAGAAGATGCGCATACGGTTCGTGATGATGTTGCGGCGCAAATGAAAACAATTACGCGCCGTTTTGAAAAACTGGAGTTTACTGTGTTAATGTCTGGTGAATATGACGAGCGACCGGTGATTATGGCAATTCATGCTGGTGCTGGTGGTACTGAAGCACAAGATTGGACAGAAATGTTGCTGCGGATGTTTGATAGGTTTGCGCAGAAGCGCGAATGGAAGGTGGAAATTGTAGATGAATCGCGCGGGCATGAGGCTGGGATAAAAAGTGTGGTGCTAAGAATCGTTGGTAAGTATGCTTATGGGAATTTGAAAAGCGAACATGGTGTACACCGCTTAGTACGTATTTCGCCATTTGATGCTGAGAAAATGCGTCATACTAGTTTTGCGCTGGTGGAAGTTTTGCCGGAACTTGAAGATACAAAGGAAATAGAAATTGATGCTAAGGATTTGCGCATAGATACATTCAACTCCAGTGGTGCAGGTGGGCAAAGTGTGAACACGGCGTATTCAGCGGTGCGGATTGTGCATGAGCCAACCGGAATTATGGTGAGTTGCCAAAATGAGCGATCACAACAGCAGAATAAAGAAACTGCGATGAAAATCCTGCGTTCTAGGTTGCACAAGCTGTATGAAGAGGAAAAACGCAAAGAAAAGCAGGAATTGCGCGGTGCATACACAAGTGCAGAGTGGGGGAATCAGGTGCGATCCTATGTTTTGCATCCATATCAGCTGGTGAAAGACCACCGGACCAAGTTCGAGTCGCCAGATACTGAAGCAGTGTTGAATGGAGACTTGGATAATTTTGTGGAAGCGTATTTGAAGTGGAACGCTGCAAGGGTTGACGGAAAGAAGTAGGTGTGGTAATTTGGTTTTTCAAGGAATAATGATCCGCTTTAATACATGGCGTCTTTCTTGAGCAGGTTTTGATATGACGAAATATTTATACGCTGTAGCTCAAAACCTGCGCCTAACACAGTACTCCGAAGAAATATCCGCTCGGTTTTATATGTAGCGTTTATCCTTCGGGGTTTTTTTATTGTCAAAAACCATCACAAACGCTATAGTGCTTTTACTATGAATCAAATTGAAAAAGCTGTAGACATTTTGCAAAATAAGGGAATTATTGTGTATCCGACAGAGACGGCGTATGCGCTCGGTTGTGATGCGCGCGATCATGATGCTGTAGCTAAAGTATTTATGATTAAGCAGCGGCCACATGATATGACGGTGCCGCTTATTGTTTCAAGTCTTGAAATGGCGGAACAGTATGCTGATTTTTCTGAAAAAGCGCGAGAGCTTGCTAAGCAGTATTGGCCTGGGCCTCTGACGTTGGTTTTGCCGGTGAAGGCTGGGGTTGAGTTGAGTCACCTAACAATTGCACAAGATAATACAATTGCGATTCGTGTTTCAAGCAATCCAGTTGCGCATGAATTAGCAGAGCAGCTTGGCGCACCGATTGTTTCTACGAGTGCTAATTTGAATGGGGGGAAAGTGTGCTATTCAACTACTGCGGCGCTAGCACAATTGCGCGAACATTGGGATAGTATTGGTTTTATTATTAATGAAGGGGATTTGGCGCCGGAGGCGCCGTCAACAATTGTGCGGGTAAAAGGAGATTTGGTGGAGGTTTTACGTCAAGGGGAAATAAAGTTATGAAGGCTGTTGAA
This sequence comes from uncultured Gammaproteobacteria bacterium, assembly GCA_964554065.1. Classification (GTDB taxonomy): domain Bacteria; phylum Patescibacteriota; class Patescibacteriia; order Magasanikbacterales; family JBBTQS01; genus CAZKMQ01. Next base: position 9,658 of record CAZKMQ010000027.1, read on the forward strand.
GTAAAAAAATTAGCCGAGCAATTCGGTGTGCAACCGTCCAAGCAAAATGGTCAGAATTTTCTTATTAACGACGATGTTGTGGATAAAATCGTAGCCGGCGCCCAAGTTCAGCCTGGGGACACAATTATTGAGATCGGGCCTGGGTTTGGTGCTTTAACAGCTGCACTGCAAAGCGCCGGCGCTAAAATAATCGCAATTGAAAAAGATCCTAAATTAGCCAAGTATCTTCAAGAAAAATTCCCTAATATAACTCTATACAATGAAGACGCACTTGAATTCTCAGATTTTCCTGACGCGCCGTACAAGATCGTGGCAAATTTGCCATATTCAATAACTTCTCCGCTGATTGAATATTTTATAGAGCGCGCTGCGCCCAGGCCAACTAGCGCAACGATGATGATGCAAAAAGAAGTTGCAGATCGCATGAGCACTCGCGCGCCGAAGATGCAACAACTTGCCCTAACTATTTCAATGCTTGGATCGATTAAGAAAGTGACTAATGTATCGCCGCATAATTTCTGGCCACAGCCAGAAGTGCACTCAGCTGTTGTGCGCATAGACATCGCACCAAAGTACGACGATGAAATGATTTTGAACATACAGAAAATCGCTCGATTGGCGTACGCGCATAAGCGGAAGCAGCT
>CAZKMQ010000028.1:0-10040 GCA_964554065.1 uncultured Gammaproteobacteria bacterium
TACTCATGAACCAACCGGTGTTGTAGTTTCTTGCCAAGACGAACGCTCCCAAACGCAAAACAAAATTAAAGCAATGAACATTATGCGTGCGCGTTTGTTTGAATTACAACAGGCTGAACAAAAAGCTGAACTTGATGCAAAACGCAAAAGCCAAATCGGAACTGGTGACCGCAGTGAAAAAATACGCACATACAATTTTCCACAAGATCGCGTGACTGATCATCGCATAAAGGAAAGTTGGAATAACATTCCCGGAATCTTAGACGGCGACATTGATCCAATCATTACTAAGATGCGAGAAGTAGTGTATGCCCAAAACACCTAAACCCATTGCCTACATACTCGAGCGCAAAAATTTCTTTGGGCTTTCTTTTATTGTTGATGAGCGTGTTCTGATTCCTCGGCCAGAAACAGAGATGATGGTTGAGCGTGCGCTGAAGATTTTGAAAACAAAGCCACATTATGTAATCGACGTTGGCACTGGATCAGGATGCATAGCAATTAGTGTCGCAAAAAATTCTCCTGAAACGCTCATCACCGCGATTGATATTTCTGCTGACGCGCTTGAGGTTGCAAAACAAAATGCGAAGCGCCATAAAGTTGAAATTAATTTTGTGCACAGCGACCTTCTTGAATCAGTTACCTTACCAAAAACTGATTTGCCATTTTTGTTTCTTATGAATCTACCCTATTTGTCAGACACGCATTGGGACGAAGCGCAGGAAAGTGTAAAACAATTTGAGCCAACGATCGCTTTGCGCGGTGGAAAAAATGGTTTGGATATTTATCGGAAAATTTTTAAACAAATTAAACATCTCGTCCACCCAAGTACGTTGTTATGTGAAGCACATGATGATCAGATGAAAGCACTTGCACAACTTGTAAAAAACGAAAAAACACATAACGATTTTTCTGGGCAGAAGCGGGTAATCGAGTGTACTGGTAATTTTTGAAAATATACGTATACTAAACATGCAATACGCTAATTTAATTACACAAAAATAATATGCGTGGTGAAAAAAGAGAAAATCCAGAATTACAACAAGTTCGTGCAGATATATCTGCAGTGCTTGAGACGCCGGATGGGGCAAACGAGAAATTGACCATATCAATCAAGGAAATAACTCCTGAAGGCGGAAAACTGAGTGTGCATAGCAGTGGTGATGATGTTGAGAGTTATGAAAACAGATTAGCAGAACTTCAAGATCGCTTTTCTGAAAAAGGATATACCCTTACTGAAGGAAGAATAGGCGATGCAAAACCCGAAGGAAGCAATAAGGAATATCTTGATTATTGGGAAATTGAAAAGACAAAATCATAAACAGAACGTGCTTTTAAATATGAACTGGCACACATCCCAAAAATGTGCACTGCTCATGCTCAGTGCAGTATTTGTTATCGGTGCAGCACTAATCACATCCAATATCTTCTATAACGAAGATCAGCTGGAAAAATCTATCACACATAATACTGGCGACTATGTGGTACTTTTGCACGGTCTTGGTCGATCATCGCTTTCCATGCAAAAACTCGGCGTTCACCTTGCTGATCGTGGGTTTAAAGTAATCAACGTAGATTACCCCACCACAAGTGATACCATAGAAAATCTTTCGGCCGACTACCTACACGTCGGACTTGAAGAAAATTATACTGACCGAGATAAGAAAATCAACTTCGTAACTCACTCAATGGGCGGAATTGTAACGAGGTATTATCTTGCGACTAATAAGCTTGAAAACGTGCACCGCGTAGTAATGCTCGCTCCGCCAAATCAAGGAAGTACTGATGCAGATCGATGGTCAGAGATTAATTCGGTAAATCAAATCGTTGGGCCAGCATTGCAGCAACTTACTACGCATGAAAAAAGTTTTGTAAATACGATTGAAGATAAAAGTACGGATCACGAAATTGGTGTTTTGGCCGGTGAATATGATTTCACTGTGCGCACAGAAGAAGCGCAGCTTTCAACGCTTAAAGATTTCAAGATTGTACCAACGGAGCACTCTTTTATCATGTTCTCAGATACAGTGATCAAAGCAGTTGGCAATTTCTTGGAAACCGGAGTATTCTAAACAAAAGAAGATAACAAAATAATTGGTTTTTATATGAAAACACTCACATGTGATTTGTGCGATACTACAGCTCAAGGTGAAACATTTGAAGAATGGATGGAGGCTCTTAAGCCACACTATATGAACGCGCATGCTGATGTTATGAGCGATCCAACAAAAACTAAGGAAGATCTAACGCAATGGATGGTAGAGAATAAAAATAGATTTGACACAGCATAATTAAAGAATCCTATGCCAAACCCTGAGCAAATGGAAAAATCCTGCCAGCACTGCGGCGCCCCGTCATACGCTGGTTGCAAATGTGCAGAAACAAATGAGCAATCACCAGAAAATAAGGAAGGAGAAGCTTATGGAAATTTCATTGTGGAAACACAATTACACAGTACAGCAGAAGATGGAGAGCAAATTTTTAACTCTACATTTGAAGCAAAAGACGGAGACCCAAATGAAGAAAAGAGCCAAATAATGTATTCCACTTCACCTGATTCACCTGGAGCAACGATTAAGCTAATGGAAAGCAAAAAACCGGGACATAATGTTGGTCAAACAATGATTGATTTTCTAATTGATCGTCACGGTCAAGTCACCACAGGAAAAACTGGAGACAGAATATCTCACTCTGCAGGACATATGCTTTGGAAAATGAAAGAAAGCGGAAAATTTAATGTTGAAAAAACTGATATCAAATCTGGTGGTATTAATATGGGGTATGGATACAAAAGAATAAAAGGTAAAAAAAGTGTTGACAAAAGAAACCATTACAAAATCACAAGGCGTGATGAATAAGTGTAAAATCATAATTAACTATTTTTGAATATATGAAAAAAACAGAACGCACACCAGAACACGAAGAAATGAAAAAAATTGAAATAACAAAACAGCGTGATAAAGACAAAAAGGAAGGACATGAACAAGAAGAAACTGTAGACGATGTAATCAAAAATACAAAAGACCAAATAGAAGCAACGATTAATACTTCAGAAGACAAGTAGAATATAGTATAATATAAGAAACGTATTCTATGCTCTATATTGTAACCGTTGCAATTTTTATACTCCTGTCTGTTCTCTACTACTTCCAATCATTTGGCGAAATAGCGAACTATCAAATCCTACTCACGATCTCGACATTCTTGTTTTCAATTTTCACTGGTTTTTTTATTTCACGACAAGGCAAACGTTATAGCGAAATCCGAAATCAAATTACACAGTTTGATGGCAGTCTCTCTAACATTTACCGCCAATGTGGTCACCTTGGTAAATCACTGCAAAATTCAGTCAAAAAAATCATTAAAAAACACTACACAGATATTTTGAAAAACCATGCATGGGATTACAACTTCACGCACAAATCAAACACAATCACCGGCATTCATAACGCAATTGAAAAGACAGCCGGCAAAAAGTCTCTACCTTCAATACAGCACCTTGCAGTATCGCAAATTCTTGGAACACTGGGCGATCTACAAACCATCAGGAAGAACATGATCTCACTGCACAACGAACGTATCCCAATATTTCAATGGGTCCCGCTAGTATTTCTCGCTGTCGTACTATTTGCAACACTGTCAGTGCTTCCTTCATCCGGGCTGCTTTACCACGCAATCATGAAAGGAGCATTCGCAAGTGCCATAATCTTCGTATTTATCCTTCTAAGAAAATTCGATAAGCTAGACTTCTTCGAACCCACCATGGGTGAAGACTCAGCTGAGGATGTACTCAATATTTTTGCTGGAAAAAAATAACTGCACCAACCTTTTACACAAGCCAAATAGACAATCACCTACTCTTTATTGTATCGTAATAGTATTATTCATAATCAAAACTATCTATGGGTGTTGAATCAATGGGACCTATTGATCCAAGAGAATCTTCTGCAAAAATTGCTCAAGCAGCACGTGAAGCAGAAAGTGCAAGTATGGAAGATGGTAAGTGCTCTTCTTGTGGCGCAGAAAACCGCGATATCGCCAGGTTCTGCGCTCAGTGCGGCAATACATTTATGTCTGGTGAACAAATTGAAGCACTAGAAAGCTAAAATACTAAGGACATCTCGGCACCGGATTTAAAGATTAATTCTGGTGCCAAGACTGTCTGAAAAGTGCATTTTCTACACTGACCCATGGATAAAGCAATACGAAATTATCTCACGAATCTCAATTCCTCTCAACAAAAAGAAGAGGATTTTTTTGCTAGTGACAAATCAATGTGTTCAGTGCAAGAACTCCACAAGCAAGTGTTGTGGAAATGTCGATCAATCTGGTTGCTTGAGGAAATACTTACCACCTATGACATACAATTTTCCGGCAATGTACTTGAACTAGCTGGTGGCTATGGCGTACATGCAAACTATATAAAATCTCGCTTTGGCGACGCAGTACGGCTGCATTATTCAGACAGTTCACGCACGGCAGTTGAGCATAGCCAGAGGTTTGAAGAATTTTTTGATGTTTCGCTCGATGAAAAATGGATTTGCGAAGCTGAAACTATCCCAGCCCAAGACAATACGTTCGATCACATTTATTTTTTTGCTAGTTTTCATCATATTCAGGACCCAGAAAAAAGCATTAGCGAATGCTACCGCACACTCAAGCCTGGCGGCAAACTCTATCTACTACTTGAACCGTCCAGCCCGAGGTTTTTGAAAAAAGCATACAACCAACATAGTAAGCGCGATGGTATTGAGGAAAAAAACTACACCCGTGCAGAATACAACAATTTTCTCAAAACAAAATTCTCTACAATCGAGCGACACAATTTTACTAGAAATTACAATCGAGAATCCAGGCGTGCACTCCGATACTACGCACTGATTTCCAAACTTCCCAACTGGCTAGTGAATTTTCTTCCTTGCTCGCAAGTAATTATCGCAACCAAAACATCTTCTTGACACAATATGCCAAAAGCAAATAAAACTCAAAAAACCACAGCAAGTGTTTCTGCATTCTTGAACAGTATTGAAGATGATCAAAAACGCACAGATTGCAAAGCTATTGCCAAAATCATGCAAACAATCACTGGCCACAAACCAAAGATGTGGGGCACGAGCATGGTTGGGTTTGATAGCTACCACTATGTGGGCAAGTCGGGGCGCGAAGGTGACTGGTTTTGTATTGGATTCTCGCCACGCAAAGCAAACATAACGGTTTATATTATGCCAGGATACCAAGACTTCGGTAACCTAATGAAAAAACTTGGGCCGCACTCAACTGGTAAAAGCTGTTTGTATTTCAAACGCCTAAGCGACCTTGACCCACCGACTTTAAAGAAAATTATTGCAAAGGGTTATCGCGATTTGAAAAAAATGTATCCATGAAAAAACTCCTCATAATAGTCGTCCTCGCTATTGCTGCCACACTATTTTTTGAGTACGCAAAAAAAGAATCAACTCCCACTCCAAAAGAGGTGCCTCCACCACTTTCCATCATAGACGTCCACGAACACATTGAACTGATGGGACGAGCAACGCAACTTAAAGACGCTATGATCAATAGGAACATTAGCAAGACTGTTTTGATTCCTTCACCAATTGAAACCATCACCCTCAATGGCAACAAGACATTTACAGAATATGAAAAGAACATTGATACCATTTTGGAAATCGCCAAAACCTACCCTGAACAGTTCATTCCATTTTGTACAATCAGTCCTTTGGATAAAAATGCGCTTGAAATTTTCAAAAACTGTCACGAGCGCGGCGGCAAAGGCTTGAAACTGTACAATGGCCATTCATTTTATTATGAAACATTTAGCATGAAACTGGATGATGAGCGCATGCAACCAATCTATACCTATGCTCAAGAAAATGACCTACCTATTCTATATCATGTAAACATCAACAAATATATTGATGAGCTCAAGCGCGTACTTGATGGCTATCCGGATCTTAAAGTTACTGTGCCGCACCTAATGATTGCTAGTGAAGAACTTAATACAGTTGGGCAACTACTAGATACTTACCCAAACCTGTACACTGATATTAGTTTTGGTTTCGACCCATTTCACGCAGCTGGTTTCAGACGAATACATGAATCTAATAATGAATTCCAAACATTCTTCAATACATACAGCGACAGAATTCTATTTGGAACTGATATGGTACTTACAGACCACCCTGACAAGAACCAAGCGTACATGGAAGAAATATTGCAGTGCTATCAAGACGTACTTGAACAAAGAGAATATGAATGTGATCCAATTAGTCATTTCTACAACGTACTACGACAAAGCAGGACTGGAGTTTATCGCATGTGCAAACTTAATTCTGAAGAAGAATGTACCAATGAGCTAGAAAAAATGAACGAAGCAGAACTGTGGTATGCTCAATCGTCCCTTCTAACCGGATTAGACCTTCCTCAAGATGTTCTTGAAAAAATCTATCAAAAAAACCCAGCCAAATGGTTAGGAATATAAACTCTCTTGCTTAGCAACTATCAACATACGAAAAACCCTTTACTCTCTTTGAAAAACACCTTCAACATCAACCCCCTCAGGCACTATCTCTACCCAAATTTTTCCAGAACGCAGATGAATTGGATCGCCACTATCTGTTTCGAACATGGTCCTACCTGCACGCGCATCCTTAATCCACCTGCCTTTCACTCCTTCACCACCATTGTGCCAAATTTCTACTTCACCTTCACCAATTAAGTCAATTGCTAGTCGACCATATGAATCTATCACACTAGTATCCACGTGCTGAATAACAATAGTGTCTGCAACAATTGCCGTGCCATCTGCATCACGATGACGTTTACCCCCACGATAACGATCATACCGCTCCGCTTCAAAATCAAACTCCCATTCAACAAAGTTGGTTTTGTCTTTCCAATCAATAGTCAACACAGGTACAAAAACCTCAGGTTCAAAATCTTTTGTTGCCTCAATATCAACCCAACTCCAAGAAACAAACTTACTTTCATTGCGCCCATCAAAGTAGTCGATCACTCCTTCAGCCAATCGCAACGGCGTAGTCATTACATTATGCGGTGCCCATCGATCATTTGAACGCCAGAACACATCGCCTGTAAAAAACTGATTCAGATTATCAATCTTTCCATTCCGCAACTGCGTAAGGGAAGCTGGTGATCCGCCAACATGAGAATATATTGCATCATACTCAGCAGCAATATCTAAATAATACGGACGCGCACTACGCACTGGCCCAATAGGACCAGAATAAAACCCGTACGGATAAGTTGATGTAACGATATTTTCTGCTTCACCACCTTCTTGTTCAACCAATAGCGTTGTAGTAGTTACAGTAGACATTGGATACAGCGCAAGATAGCGAGTGAATACACCTTCAACTGGAACTTCATACACTACTGTTGCATGTGCAAGGCCAGCTGATGGCCTAGCATCAGGATGATTATCGATCATCACTGCTGCCAATAAAGGAAAGCGCAATTGATTAACTGGAACTTCTACACCATCGACTGCTCTCTGATGCATAAACGGACCGTCGTCAATTGTAGGTACCCAATCGTCAATAATTGGCACAGTTCCATAAATCTGCTTAACAATAACGCCTGCCGCTATCCCTGCAACTACCAATATACTCACGAGCACAACACCAAACACCGCGCCTAGTGATCCGCGGTGTTCAGATTTTTTTTCAAATTTCTCCTTAAATGATTTCATGATTATTCAGCCGACTTTTCTTCTGCTGCTGGCGCGTCATCTTTCTTTTTCTCAGCTGCATCGCCTTCGTCACCTGCTTCACCTTCTGCCTTCTCGCCATCTACTTCAACATCAGCGACATCACCTTCAACCGGCGCTTCAAGAGCTGCGATTTCTTCTTCAGTACGCGGAGCTTCAACATAGGCGAGCTTGTCTGACTCATCACTTAGTATCTCAATACCTTCTGGAACGCTCAGGTCAGCGACTGTAAGTGCATCTTCAAAAGTAGCAAGCTTTGCCAAATCAACTTCTAATGTTGCAACTAAATCCTTAGGCAGACAATTAATCTCAACGTCAGTAATATTCTTAACAAGTGTTCCGCTGAGCGCCTCAACAGCTTCAGACTCACCAATGAATTCAACTGGAACAGTGAATGACATCTTCTCTCCCATTTTAATTTGACGAAAATCAACATGCACAGGACGATCAGTAACCGGATCGAGTTGCACATCTTGAATAAGTACTTTCACTGGCGCTTCATTATTATATGTTGCATCAACAAGTGCGCTACTTCCCGCTTCAGAAAACAAACGATCAAATGCAAGCGATTGCACACTCACCGGAACTGATTCACGATCTGGTCCGTACAGTACACCAGGCACCATAGATGAACTACGCAAGGTGTCTACTGCTTTGCGTGTGGTTTCTCGAGTTTGTAGTGTAATTGAATAAGTCATACTTTTTTTGTTTTAATTAATTGTGTACTGAGTTGTGTATTCTTTTGCAAATGCACATGCATATCAATGACATCATCAGCAGAAATTGGTTCCATCTTCTGAGCACGTGCATAATCTTCAGCACTTGCGTCAGTAATAAAACCAAATGAACTCACTCCACCAGATGATTGCACCATGACTGCGATTATCGCAGTACGACAATTACGACACTCAACATGAGATACTTGCCCTTGACGGTACTGCCCAACTACAACAGCAAGGAGCGGATTGAACTCCGTGTCACAAAGCGGACAAAAACTAACGTTTCTCCCCACATCAGTAAAAAATTCACCTGGTAATGATTCATCCATAACGGCAATACTATATATGATAATTATACACCAGTCAAGCCTGGTACAAAACCTGCCGCTCATCAATACCCAAACCACGATACACACTTAGCACCACACCAATAAGCAATAGGTGCATTAACAGGCTTGACCCACCAGCACTAACAAATGGCAAGGCAATCCCAGTTACCGGCATAATTCCTAAAGCCGCACCAATATTAATTGCTACTTCGCCAAATATAAGCACGGCAGTTCCCAAAACTACAAACAATCCAAAATCATCTTTGGTTCGCATAGCAATTCGAATCAATCGATACCAAATCAGAAATAATGCAACAAAAACTACGCTCACACCAGCAAACCCAAGCTCCTCAGCAATCACAGAAAAAATAAAGTCAGTCTGACCTTCTGGCAAGAATCGTAATTGTGTTTGCGACCCAGAACCTAAACCTCTACCAAACACACGACCAGACCCAACCGCAATAATCGACTGTTGAACATTATATCCAGCTCCAAGTGGATCTCGGCCTGGATCAACAAATGTAAAAATACGATCTTTCTGATATGGCGCCAGAACAAAGAACCAAGCAAGTACAGCGACAAGCGCCAAAAGCACCGTCATGAGCAAAACATATTTTCGATTAATACCAACGATCAACAATAATCCAAACCAAACCACAAACAACACAATCGCACTTCCCAAATCAGGCTGCAAAAGCACTAGAGCAATCGGTACAAGTGCGTACAAAGCGGTTTTACTAAAAAAAGTAAAACTAGCAAATGCTCGACCACTGCGTTCAATTAAATACGCCATAAACAAAACAAGGGCTATCTTCATAAACTCCACCGGCTGAAATGACACACTTCCTAGAAAAATCCATCCGCGCGTTCCACGAATTTGCACACCAAAAACCAATACATATATAAGGATAAGTACACCGATACCATATGCAAGCAAACTATAAGAACGCCATGCGCTTTTTGGAACATGCGAAATAAATACCATGGCCACACCACCTAACGCCAGAGCAACTAACTGAGTCTTAGTCTCACTCAAAGATCCGCCGGTTCCCACATCAATGCTGTATATCGCTGCCAACCCAAAAGCCACGAGTGTTAGCACAGACAAAATAAGCACCCAATCAGTGCCCTCGAAAAATGAATATATTGTTTTGAGTTGTTTGCGCATAGTTCTACTGCGGCATATAAATCGTTTCATCAAAAACCGGAATATACGGATACACCTCGACGTTGTTTGCCTTTACTCCTGTTTTAAATGATCGC
>CAZKMQ010000029.1:0-9408 GCA_964554065.1 uncultured Gammaproteobacteria bacterium
GATGCATGACGACCTTGATGATATCCTGATCTATTCTCTGGATGTGTCCATGATTGTTCACGAGTTTCTCGTACCTGTTCAGGAGCAATACCTAATTGCTGAGCAGCACGATGAAAATCCGACCGGAACGATTCAATATTGAACAACGTACCGTCAAGATCTACAATTATTGTTGATGAGTCAAACATAAAGTAATAATTATGCGGAAAGATTTTCCCACAATGATTCGAAAATATTTTTTTCAGTTGAATAAACACCTGCGTTATCAATAATCATTCCCACTGGTTCACCAGAAACATCTTGAGATACATAAGCAACACGCCCATCATAGATAAACACATAGGTGTCCACAGTAGCACCAGACTTTTCAATTGACTTTCGCTCATCAAGCCCATGAACGTCACCGCCCTTTTGAAAACCTATAACACGAACGCTCACCCCAGCATCAATACGCTTCTTATTAAACTTCGGCATGGCTTTATAGATATGTGATCGAACATTCTCAGCTGAATATGCATAATACTTTTTATCAGAAGAAGCTGATCGCTCAAGCACATCACTCAACACATGCGCTACACCTTCGGTACCTTCATAGGTAAGCACAACAGGTTTTTGACCACCACGCATATACACCGTGCGCATTTGTGCGATCACCGGCTTTAGTAATTCCTGTGCATGTTCCAATTCTTGAATTTGCGTTGAAACACTTCCCAATAACTTTGATGGATCTTCCGCAGTGAAATATTGACGCGTCTTCTTCTGGTAATATGCAACTAATCCCTCGTCACGAAGAGCCTTCAATACATCATACGCTGTCCCGCGATTTACCCCAGATTCCGCAGCAATTGTTCGCACTGGTGACGGACCAATTTTCAAAAGTGTCATATACACTGTAATTTTTTTATCCGGCCAGCCCAATTGCTTTAGCGTCTGCTCAATCATACCTATTTGTCAAAAGCATCAAACACAGCATGTGCCATACCAAAAACTCCAGCATCATTACCAAGTTGCGCTTTCTTTATCTCTGCCATTGCAAAATGTTCTGGATATGAACTACGCTTAGCCTCCTCAAACATTGTCGCCTCAAAAAACTCCCACGCCTCAGCCATATTCCCACCTATCAAACAATACTTAGGATTGATTATATTAATGTAATTTCCAACTGCAATACCAATCCAGCGCCCAACCTCTTCCCATATAGCAAGAGCTTCTTTATTACCTTCTTTAGCCAAATCATACACTTGTTTAGAGTCAGTAATATTCGGATCAATAACATCTTGTGCAAGTGATACAACTCGCGGTGCATTTGCCAAGGATTCAAAGCATCCTGGTGTTCCTAAGGCACACTTTGGCCCGCTCATAGACAAGCGTACATGACCAAGCTCAGCACCAACACCATAACCACCATCGAACACCTCGCCGTCCACCACAATACCACCACCAATTCCTGTACCAAGTGTAATCAAAAAAGCGCTGTCCGCATCATGCGCAGCACCTTTCCAAATTTCACCAAACATAGCAGCATTTGCATCATTATGAATGATTGTTTGCAATCCTGTTCGCTCGTTAACCATTTCACGAATTGGCACGTTCTCACCAATAGTAGTATTTGGCGACTGAATAATCTTACCTGCACGAGACTGTGTTGGACCAGCAATACCTACACCAACACCAACTACATCACCGCCTGTACAAGACGCTCGCAACTTCTCAATCAACGAGTAAATATTTTCAAAAATATGATCCTGGCCTTTTTCAGATTCTGTGGGATGAGACTCACGTGCATGCACCACACCATCAGCGTCGATTACCGCGCCTTTGATGGATGTTCCCCCAAGATCAATTGCAATTGCGTATTGCATAAGTAAATCTAAAACATGATAATCGTAACATATCTGACAAATTTGGCAAGGGCTAATGCACACTAATTAAAAAAGCAGCACAGAGGTTAATCTATACTGCTTTTTCTTTGTGATGTGCGCGTGACGCGCTACATCGAAACTACCTGAACTGGATGCATCATACCGCTCACCGAATGCAGGCGAGGTTGTAGTACATACTGGTCGAACCAACTCAGGATGCTGTGGAAACTGGTCTCACACGGCTTGTCATTGTTCATGACTCTGCCACGTTTTCCCAGACTGCTTACGAAATCGCTATATCGCTCGTCAGCTGTGGAAACTGCTGCGATGTGCCACCCCTCATCTGCGAACACTCGCGCCGCCGGAATGTCAGCACGACCATCACCGACCCAGAGACACTTATCTGGACAGTAAATGATCTCGCCACGCTCTTGTTGAGCACGTAGATGCGCAAGAAGCACATCAGCACCATGCTGCTTTGAGAACTGTCGCGGACCGATGTCCACCATGCGACCGCCAGCCCCACGCGCGCAGTAGTACGGCACACTACTCCCGTTGAGGTACGTGTACACATGAGCGAGCAACTCCTTCACTGCAGCGAAGTAGTTCTCGTTTTCATAAGCAAACTTACCAGGAAGCGGAGCATTCACCAGTGTGATCAGTTGCTCAGGTCCACCAGCCATTGGCCGATACAACCCTTGCAAGCTGAGCTGCGCCACGAACGCCTTACGCTGCTCTGACCAAACAGAGAACCGCTCCATGAACCGCGGGTCGATGCAGGACACTCCCATCTTCGGAAGAAGCTGCACAGCACCTGACTCACACAGATGCAGATCACCTTCTGCAACTTCCGGCAAAATGAAATGCCGCATCTGCTCCACATGACCAGCCGGACGGTTGGTCAGGAAATGAACCTTGATGTTGTGGCGTTTGTGCATGCTGCTGAGCAGCGATGCGTTAGAACCCACCACCTGATGATTCGGCCGCCGTCCACCTGGCAACCCGGCGCATGGCAGTGCCGTCTTGTCTATGTCCGTCGCGATTACGGACACATCCTTCAGTGTGTCGTTTCGCATTGAAACCACCCCCTCCTAACCTGTATCTTCAGCTAGACATCATGTCAAAAGAACTATCCCAGATTGCATCATGCAATCAGTTAAGCGCCCTCACAGGCTTAACTCATTGCGTGATTATTATCCCATGTTTGAATTGCCTGTGTGTATACTTCTGCAGACCCAACATCAAACCACTTACCAGAGAACTGATAGCCACACATATTCCCCTCACTTGCTAGTGGTTCAATTACTTCTTGCTCAAAGCTGCGCATCTCTGGAGTAATACGCTCAAGCACTTCAGGATTTATCACATACACACCACTATTAATAATATGTGAATTAGCTGCGGACGCTTTGGTCTTCTCATCAAACCGCACCACTCGATGCCCTTCCATTGCAACAACACCCCATGGTTCGGTATCAGTTACTGTGGTCACTGCCATAGTCATCTGCGCACTGCACTCATCATGGAATTCAATGAACTTTAACCAATCAATATCACTAAGCACATCACCGTACACAAGCAAGAAAGGATCACTTCCTATCTTTTTCTTAACACTTGCAATCGCTTGTGCAGTTCCATTTTCTTCAAGATCAGTAATATAAGAAATACGCGCCCCAAACTGAGACCCGTCTTCAAAGTACTGCTGAATTTTCGATCCTAAATGACCCACAACCATTGTAATATCTTTCAAACCTGCCGCAACCAATGATTGCACAGTATGCGCAACTAAAGGCTTATCCTGAATCGGCAGCATTGCCTTAGGAAACTCATAGGTAAGCGGTCGCATCTTTGTTCCTTTGCCACCGGCTAAAATCACAACCTTAGTAACTTTAGATAAAATATGCTGCGACAAAATATATTCAATGGCATGAGAACGATTGCGAATAGTTTTTTTATCCACCAAACCATCAACCTTCTTTAAAATAGAAGGTGACAGCGTGATCGTCAATCGTTCTTTATTGCCTTGTGGGGCCATACTTTTTGGCTTAAATTAAAGCCGAAATTATTACTATCATACTTTATCATACTTTTATCCACAGTGCAAATTAAATTTTTCTCCACTTCATACGCATTAGCGTGTTTGCACAATCCTAAATAGGATGAAAGATTCTTTTCATTTACTTTAGTCAAGGCTCTTTTTTCTGTCTTTTTGCGCAATACTCTATAATATGGCAACACAACATACCCGAGAAAATCTATTCCTTGTTTTAGTTTACGAAAAATAATTTTATTGGGGTGTAGCTGTAATTTTCTATTTTCTAAAAACCAAGCAGACGCGAATTTTAATATTTTTTCCAAAACCAACCGATCATGATGCAAAAAAATCATATCATCCGCATATCGTATATAATACTTCAAGGACAGATCTTCTTTTGCAAAATGATCAAATCCATCCATGTATACGTTAGCAAACAACTGAGATGTTAAATTTCCAATGGGCAAACCTTTCGCCCCCCCCCACGACTTTTACCATATTGAAAATTACTCACGATCTCCTCCAAAAGTCGCATTGTCTTATAAGATGTTATTTTCTTTTTCAAAAGTGAAAGCAAAATGCTATGGTCAATCGAATCAAAAAATTTTCGAATGTCAATTTTCAGTGACCAACACACACGAGAATAGTTAAGACTGACTTTACGAGCAAACTTCTCTAGTCGATTAACTGCAGCGTGAGTTCCTTTCCCAACTCGACATGAGTAACTATCATAAATGAACGATCGGTCAAAAATCGGATATATAATTCGATGGATCGCATGATGTAACAATCTATCACGAACACCAGCTTTGTGAATTACTCGATGCTTTGGATCATAAATCTGGAACCGATGATACGATCCGTGACGATATGTGCCAGTAAGCAAATCGTTTTGTAAAAAAAATATATTGTCTTCAAGATCACGTTCAAATAATTGAACATCAATCTTCTTCCGCTTGCCACGACGAAACTCTTGCCAAGCGGCGAAGAAATTATCTGTACTAACTATTATATTAAATATGTCATCCATATATGAAAGCTCTGTGTTCCAGCTCACTTATGACGTCCTCAAAGAAATTCATTTAGCAAGAAGATCATTTGTAAAATCTGAAAAGTATACACTCGGTAGCACAATGGAAGAATCACTTTTGACAGTGCTTCTCAAAATTGTTGAAGCAGGAAAAACAAAATCAAAATGGAAACTACCTGCAATTGAGTCAGCACAACACAATCTTGAAAAATGTAAAATCCTTATACGCTTAGCTATAGATTTGGAACAAATACGAGGCAGTAGAGTTAATATACTCCGAGAAAAAATCCACAGAATCGGTCGTGAATTAGGCGGTTGGAAACGATCTTTATAGCCAAACGACAGTGCATGATGGCACTGTCGGTTTGCTTACATTGATTGCATTCCCACCGAGAAGCCGAGCCATAGTTCGAATTCACATTGTCATCCCAATTCCAGTTCAGCTTCGGATCACCGTTCCACAAGTTCAAATACGCATAGTTCTCACGATTGTCAGAATGGACAGAGTAGTTTTAACACACCAATTCATCAATCTCACCATACCTCCCTCAAATAGTTGAAGTCGATATTGTATTTCATTCCGAGTGACACTCGTTAAATTGATGCACGGATTGTAATTCAATGTACAACTCGTCTAACCAATTTGCATTATAGATACACAATGCAACTTTTTCGCTTTGAGTAATTTCGGGGACAAGAATATTGTAGTGAATCTTGTACATTACCCTAATCTCAAAAAGAGTATACCATAATAAAAACACCGACCTAGTTAATAAGTCGGTGCTAAATACGAAAAGGAAAAAAATGAGCTGTTAAGGAGATGCGAAAGGTTAAAGGGTAAGTGGATTAACAATCCCACCGAGAAGCCGAGCCATAGCCCGAATGCACACCGTCACCCCAACCCCAGCCCAGCCCCGGACCACCGCTCCACAAGCGCAAATACGCACAGTGCTCACGACCGTCAGAACGGACAGAGCTTGGCAAATCCATGTAATGACTGTTGAGTACATCTGGATTCTGTGCAAGAATGGCCAGGCCTTCCATAGCACTAAGACCGATCTCACTGGCCTTGGTGAACTGTGTTCGGCAAGCCTTCACGGATTTACCCTGGTTCTGCTTTCCATCCTGGCACCACATCCAGTATACACTGTCTTTAACAACATGTTCTGGATTATGCGGTTCGAACGTAGTGTTATCTCCGTTGAAAGTAACACCAAGCAGTTCGCACACTTTGACCAGTCCACCCAACTCTTCTGAACGGAAGATTCGCTGGTCAACCAGAATGGGCTGGAAATGATCCGGAAGATCTTCCGGTCGCTCAGGCATTTCCGTAATCGCTTCCAGATACTGCTCAAACGACTTAAAGCCCAGCACCTCACCAAAGCCTTTGTCCCAGAGGGTTTTGGCTTGACGGGTGCGGATGTCCACATCCGGACCACCGCCTTTGGCAGCCTTCTTCTTGGAAGACTTGCTGCCTTTGACACCACCTGAACGATGGCGCCGAATGACGACTTGAATCTCCTCACCAATACCGTCTCCGGCATGGTCAATCTCAAGCAGTTCTTTCAACTGCCGTGTGGTAATGCGCTTTGGCATTATCTTTCTCCTTTCTCCAGTTGATAGCGACAGTACACCGAAGTATTACTACCAGGGAATACGTTGACTATCAAGAAGAGAATTCTTGTGAGGAACCGCCTCACGCGAGTCACAAGTGACGATTATTTATATCACATTTGGAAAATTTTGTCAACACTATGGTTGCTTATTTGGTTTCGATAGGCTCTGCGTAATATTACCTTAAACATTGGTTGATATTTTGTTGTCTGCATGCTTACAATTGCTTTCTATTAAAGTGCTCTGCGTAGTGCTGCCAGCACGGTGTCCGATTTTCAATCGGACTGGCAGCCACGAGCACAGAGTGAATTTGAGCGCTGGTCAAATTCACGTCACTGCAATAGAAAGTAAGTGTATATTTTTCAGACAACAAAAAAACAACCATTGTCTAGGCACCGACCTACTCTTGCCGGAAGGCTACCATCGGCGCTGAAGGGCTTAACTTCTGTGTTCGAGATGGGAACAGGTGTACCCCCTTCGCAACAGGTACCTAGACAATGGCTGCTTTTCGCAAGACCCCCGGACGGGGGTCAAAACACCCATTTAAATTCAAATGACACAACACACCAAACGTTTTTGTATTGTAAACATAAAACACTCTATGTGCTTTAGTAGAAATACGCATATGACTATTAGTACTCCTCGGCTAAACACATTGCTGTGCTTACACCTAGAGCCTATCAACCAGATCGTCTATCTGGAGTCTTAATGAAACATAATCTCAGAGACGGCTTCGTGCTTAGATGCTTTCAGCGCTTATCCAAACTAAACGTAGCTACTCGGCAATGCCCTTGGTAGAACAACCGATGCACCAGAGGTTTATCCATTCCGGTCCTCTCGTCACGTAATTCCATTATTTCTAATGGCGCAGACTATATCTTCACCCTACTCTTGCAGTAGGGGGCAACGTATTATAGAAGTATGATTCAATGATTTTCTGAAACTTCTATCTCACCCTTAAGGTTCAGTCGTTACGGGGTCAAACCTACCACATATTTTTGCAAGTGTGTAATGTAGATCGACTTCCCACGGTATTGCCTTAATGAGTAACACAAATATTAAACTAATATACCACGTATCTCGCGACCGAGCAAGATAGTGAGACTACTATTTGTGTATCAATGAAGGTTTCACCGTTATAGTTGCTTTGTCATCACAGATTGCTCTGTGAAGTAGCATGGGCCCTATTCGGGCCTACTAGGAACAGGTCTCTTCATGTTTCGACGCCCACAGCGGATAGGAGTCCGACAATTCTGTTACTTTGCAATTAACACCACATCTATATACTGATGTTGCTCTGTGGCGGATCCTACTTTCATAGGACCTCTGCATGTCGCCATGCAGTTCGGACTATATCTTCACTCAACCAGTGTTGAGGTTCGGCGTATAGTCTCTGAGGATTCCAAAAGTGAAAGATAACTTTGCTTATCAACTTTACGATACTTTCCAGCACCGTTCATCTGATAAGACAAATCAATAATCTTTCTCAGTCCAGTCTTGGTACTGTGCTCACCATTTCCCATCATCATAACGATTTTGGAAAATACATTGAACACTTTAGCTTTGTTAGATAGTAATGGATACCTTTGAAAAAATGGAATGATAATATTTTGTAGATCATTGCGATTTCTCACAACAAACACATTAGTATCATCTCGCATGTTTTTCGAATGATTGCTTCGTATCTGACCACAGTCAAAATGCCTTTGCATGGCCACAAGTGGCTCAATACGCAAATGACTTTGACTTACACGAAATTCAGGAATTACTTTAATTCCAAATCTCATGCGTGGATCTTTATACAACGCAACATGGAAGGTACCTTCACCTTCAACAAAACCGCAAATATACCATGGACGAACTTCTTCTGGTCTTTCCTGCTGATTGTCTGCACGTGTCACATTGTTACTGCACATACGTATGTAATTAAAAAATTACTTTAGTATACACGAGTAGTGCACGATTCTCAAGTCTTCTCCTAAGAGACTTACCAGAGTTTCCAGCATTTAGCCAAATTTATAGACAGCACTGACTCTACTGTCTCACGCGTGTAATTCCATTATTACTAATGGCACAGACTATCTCTTCATCCTTTCTGCACGACACAGATTAGGAGGTGGCGTATTATGGTAGTTATAAATTCAATAATCATCTGGAAACGTACCATCTTTTCCTCAACAATCATCTATAATTCATTCTTGGAATCAGTCGTTACAGGGAATATGTCCTCCGGCAACAAGCGCTTCGCGCACTTGTACAACTGTATTTTTCCGTTTTTTGGAATAATTCAGTTGCGCATATTTATCAACCAAAACTGCTGCTTTAAGCAACGTCTTCGGATGTATATGCTTTCGATATGGCAACAAGGCATGTATTTTTCTAGCCAACTTCACGTGTTCTTTCTTCAAACGAAGAAAAGGCGAGAGTTGATCTAGAGTTTCCATTACTGGTCTTAACCCAACAATAGTGTATTCGGTCATGTCATCATTTCGATCACGAATATAACCAATGGTGAATTGCTTCTGGAGCCATTCCAAGATCCAACGATTGTTTGTTTTTTGGTAAAAAACAACACTCGCTCTCACCTGGTATTTATAAACGTAGTCATGTCTGTATACAAGTTGAAACATGATACATCCATCACCATCCAGAAACCCAGCAATATATGCTTTTGTTGTCGTGTCCATATCAAGTAAGGAAATATTCTTCCCTCGGGATTGCCCTTCTATTCGTTCGGTGAACAGATTAGGGTTTCCCCGATATAAGCCACGTTTATTGTACATCATCTCTGATGTAGAACGCAATGTAATCTACGTTCTGAACCCAGCTCGCGTACCGCTTTAATAGGCGAACAGCCTAACCCTTGG
>CAZKMQ010000030.1:0-8635 GCA_964554065.1 uncultured Gammaproteobacteria bacterium
CAATATGACTATGTTGTGCAGTCTGGAAGTGGAAATGTGCTTGGACAGCTGCCAAAGAACACGTCAATTATTCTGAGTCATACTGACCGCGGCAAGTATACTGCTGAAGCACCAGGAATTACTGTTTCACAAACTGATTCAATTCGTTTGGTGCCAAAGGATGGTAACAGCGATGCTTTTTTTCAAATTACAAATCGTGAGGACCGACCAAAGTGGAATACGAGCTTGAACTACAATACGTTCCGCGGTATCTTGGAAATTCGCTATTCAAATAAGAATGAAAAAACCTGGTTGATTAATGAATTGCCAATTGAGCAGTATGTTGCCGGTGTTGCAGAAACTTCGAATTATTCGCAGCGAGAATTTCAAAAGTCACTAATGACTGCGGTGCGCACTTATGCGTATTACCATCAGCAGCGCGGCACTAAGCATAAGGATCGCAACTTTCATGTTGACGCAAAGTATGACCAAGTATACAAAGGACATGGTCGTGAAATGCGTTTTGATAAAGTAGTTAGCTCTGTGCATGCAACACGCGGTGAAATGGTAACCTACCAAGGTGAGCCAGTGATCACGCCATACTATTCAAACTCTGACGGTCGCACTCGTGATTGGACTGAGGTCTGGGGTGGTGGCGAGAAGCCATGGTTGCAATCAGTGATGGCTGAGTATGATAAAGGCAAAACATTGTGGGGGCACGGCGTAGGTATGAGCGCGCGTGATGCAAACAAGCGAGCGGCTGATCAAGGTCTTAATTATAAAGAATTATTGGAATATTATTATCGCGGGACTGAGGTTGAGCGGTTTTGGAAATAAATTTTGAGAATTAAAAAAAAGCGCTGCTGAGGCGCTTCTTTTTTTGATGTTTTTTAATCCAGCACCTCGGCGTGATGGTGTTTCCGATCAACACGTACTAATTCCTGGATTTCTTTGCGTAAAGCATGTGGATCACGGACATTTTTGAAATGGAATCGCGATCTTTCTCCTGCTGTCTGGATATGAAGGTCGCCGAAATTAAGAAATGTGTGGAAGAAGCCTTTTATGTTTGATGTGACATCCTGCACTTTATACAGATCAAGTTCAGCAATCGTCCGCGCAAATAACCCTTCTTGGTTCACGTCCACAATACGGTCATTGGTTATGACCCATAGATCAAGATAGTAATCAATAAATCGCGCGTAGATAAATGCAAATATAGCGAGGTAGTAAAAACTTGCTCCAAGTACAACAAGTGCGCGTGAGTTATTGTTGGTCATTATGTCTGGGTCTGCAGTTTCAAGCAAAAAACCTACAACTGATGGTACGGTTAGCAAAAGTAAGAATAATAGTATGCTAGGTACGAATGTGATTGGATGACGACGCAAAACATGCATTACGCGTTCGTATTTTTTCTTATGAATGAGATCGTAAAGATGCATATGCTAGAAGAAGGAATTGATGTTACTTGGTGCGCTTCCAAATAGTACAATATCAGCAGTCCAGTCAAGAGGGCTTACGAAAATAAATGTGCCGTAGAAAATATATACTACAGCAGCGAATACTATAAAAGTGAATATGAAGGATATTAGTGTGAATGTTCCTGTAGCAACTAAGTGGTGGAATGTAATTGTGAGAAAAACAACTGCCATCACTGCAAGAATGAGGTATATGATGAAAAAAAGTGAGAGAGGTATTGAAATCATGGTATTAGAGAAGTGTGTTTTGTTCTTTGGCTACTAAGTGAAGTAGGTCAAGGTGTTCATATGCAGTGCGTGTTGCAACACGTCCTCGTGGAGTGCGGTCGATCATGCCCATTTGAAGAAGATATGGTTCATAAACTAATTCGACCGTGTCCATTTCCTCAGCTGTTGATGCGGCAAGTGTATTAAGTCCAACTGGCCCACCATTGAACTTCTTAATAAGTGTGGTGAGCAGTTTGCGATCCGTACTATCCAGGCCAAGCTCATCAACCTCAAGCATAGTTAGTGCTTGTGTCGCGAGTTCTGCTGTAATAATACCACTTCCTTTCACTTCTGCGAAGTCACGAACTCTTTTAAGTAGTCGATTAGCGATGCGAGGTGTTCGGCGTGATCTTATGGCAATTACATTAGCTGCTCCGTCTTCTATGGTTACACTAAGTAATTCAGCGTTTTTGTTTAGAATTGTTTGCAGGTCATCGTGGTTGTAGAAGTCTAATTGATATACCAAACCGAATCTATCGCGAAGTGGAGAGCTAAGCATGCTCATGCGAGTTGTTGCACCAATAATAGTAAATCTTGATAAGTTCATACGCAGTGTTCTTGCAGCCGGTCCTTTACCTAATATAATATCCAAGCCGAAGTCTTCCATTGCTGGGTAGAGTGATTCTTCAATTGTTCTTTGCATGCGATGTATCTCATCAATAAATAGTACGTCGCCATCTTGAAGGTTGCTCAAGATTGCTGCTAAGTCTCCAACACGTTCGAGTGCCGGGCCACTGGTCATTTTTATGTGGCTGCCAAGTTCACGTGCGATTATGTGCGCAAGTGTGGTTTTGCCAAGGCCAGGGTTTCCGTAGAGAAGGACATGTTCAAGCGGTTCGCTGCGTTTTTGTGCTGCTTCAATAGCTATACTTAGGTTAGCTTTGGTTTGTTGCTGACCAATAAATGTCTTGAGTTCTTTGGGGCGCAAAGAATACTCGAACGTCTGTTCAGTAGTGGTTTGTGTTGGTGCAATGAAGCGTTGTGTTGCGTTGTCTTTTTCCATATGTGCAGTGTAACCCAGATTGCTTCTGTGGACAACTTTTTTCATGACAAAACACGACACAAAAATTTGTGTAAAGCACGCGCAATTTTTCTGTTTTGCCAAAAACTTGCCAAGGGACAAATGCAAGAGTATACTTGAGTATACAGGTCGTCCTCTCCATCATTAAACACAAGATATAGTGGTCAAGATGGGGGAAGAACCACAACATATAGTGTTTTAACAAAATGGTAAGGAGGCAGGCTTCTGTTCACAGAAGTTTTTTTAACCCAATATAATCGCGAATGTTATGCAACAGCCAAGTGCGCCAGCGCGCGTTCAATCATCTAAAGATTTCACACCGCAATACTCCCCGCGTGGGTTGCGATTCAAGCGGCATTATACACAAGAAGGTGTAGATCCTTTTGCTAGTGTGCAGTATGTGAAGATAAGTAGTATTATTCGTGATTCCGATGGTTCTACTGTGTTTGAAATGAATGATATTGAAATGCCAGAACAATGGTCACAAGTTGCTGTTGATATTATGGCACAGAAATACTTTCGTAAGGCTGGTGTGCCACAACTTGATGACAACGGCGTTGCTAAAATCAATGCGGATGGGTCTCCCGTGCTTGGACCCGAAAGCAGTGTGAAGCAGCCAGTGCATCGATTGGCTGGTTGTTGGCGTCATTGGGGGGAGCGTTATGGGTATTTTGCAAGTGAGCAAGATGCGCAGGTGTTCTACGATGAGATTGTGTATATGTTGTTGCATCAAATGGTGGCACCTAACTCGCCGCAGTGGTTTAACACAGGATTGAATTGGGCGCATGGTATAAATGGGCCTGCGCAAGGTCATTATTATCCAGATCCAGTGACCGGTGAAGTGAAATTAAGTGAAGATTCATATACTCATCCGCAACCACATGCATGTTTTATTCAATCAGTTGACGACGATTTGGTAAATGGCGGGGGTATTATGGATTTGTGGGTGCGTGAAGCTCGCTTATTTAAGTATGGTTCAGGAACCGGTACGAACTTCTCTTCATTGCGTGGTGTTGGCGAGCCTCTCTCTGGTGGTGGAAAAAGCTCAGGGCTAATGAGTTGGCTCAAGATTGGTGATCGTGCTGCTGGAGCTATTAAGTCTGGGGGTACAACACGGCGTGCTGCTAAGATGGTGTGTCTTGATGTTGATCATCCAGATATTGAAACATTTGTAAATTGGAAAGTGCGAGAAGAAAAGAAAGTGGCAGCTATGATTGCTGCTGGGTATGCATCAGATTATGAAGGTGAAGCATATCAAACAGTAAGTGGACAGAACTCTAATAATTCAGTGCGACTAACCAATAGTTTTTTGGATGCGGTTGAATCGGATAATGATTGGCACTTGCGATTCCGTACTGATAATAGTATTTGTAAGACACTCAAGGCGCGAGACTTGTGGGACCAGATTGCTTTTGCTGCTTGGGCATGTGCTGATCCAGGAACACAATATGATACGACAATTAATGAGTGGCACACTTGTCCTCAGTCTGGTCGTATTAATGCGAGTAACCCATGTAGTGAGTACATGTTCTTGGATAACACAGCATGTAACTTAGCCAGCATTAACTTGGCGCACTATTTTGATGTGAAGAAGCGTGCTTTTGATATTGAAGGGTTCAAGTATACATCGCGCATGTGGACTGTGGTTTTGGAGATCTCTGTGCTAATGGCGCAGTATCCAAGTTATGAAATAGCAAAGATGAGTTATGATTTCCGAACGCTTGGGCTCGGGTATGCGAACCTCGGTGCAGGAGTTCTTATGGTTTCTGGTATTCCTTATGACTCAGAAGAGGCGCGAGCAATTGCTGGAGGAATTAGCGCGTTAATGACCGGTGAATCTTATGCAACGTCAGCAGAGATGTCATCATTTCTTGGGCCCTTCGCTGGTTATGCCAAGAATCGTGATGACATGTTGCGTGTAATGCGCAATCACCGTCGTGCTGCGTACAATGCACCGCCAAATGAATATGAAAAGTTGATGGTTAATCCGGTTGGTATTGATTCACAGTATTGTCCAGATTATATTTTGCGTGCTGCGCGTGAGTCATGGGATAAAGCGCTTGAGATGGGAGAGCAGTATGGGTATCGTAATGCGCAAACAACCTTACTAGCTCCAACCGGAACAATTGGCTTGCTAATGGATTGTGCGACTACTGGTGTTGAACCAGACTTTGCTTTAGTTAAGTTTAAGAAGCTTGCTGGTGGTGGTTACTTTAAGATTGCCAATGAATCAATGGTTCCGGCATTTGAGAATCTTGGGTATAGCGAATCAGAGATAGCGGATATTTTGACCTATGCTAAAGGAAGTGGGACACTTGTTGGTGCACCGCGTATTAATCATGAGACGCTTAAGGCAAAGGGACTTACTGAAGAAGAGATTGCAAAAGTTGAAGAACAACTTGCTGGCGTGTTCGAGATTCAGTTTGCATTCAATGTGTGGACATTAGGGGAGGATACGTTGAAGCGATTAGGTATTGCAGAGTCTGAATATAATGATTTTAACTTTAACATGTTACGTGCGCTAGGGTTTACTCGAGAAGACATTGAAGCAGCTAACGAATATGTATGTGGTTCAATGACTATTGAGGGTGCGCCGCATTTGAAAGAAGAGCATTATCCTGTGTTTGATTGCGCAAATCGTTGTGGTAAGAAAGGACAGCGCTTCATCCATCATAATGGACACATACGCATGATGGCTGCAGTACAACCATTTCTTTCCGGTGCAATTAGTAAGACTATCAACATGCCGAACGAGGTGAATGTAAAAGATATTAAGGACTCGTACATGCTGTCATGGAAGTTGGGATTGAAAGCTACGGCACTGTATCGTGATGGATGTAAGTTGAGTCAACCACTTTCAACCAGTTCAGGATCAGATGCTAAAGATGAAGTTGAGCAAAGCAATGATAGTGAAGCAGAGACAAAGGCAGCTACTACAACGGTGCAACTTGATCAATCAGTCGTGCATCAATGTGCTGACGGCACAACAGTGATGCAAGGGCGGCGTAAATTGCCGGTAAAGCGTAGTGGAATGACGGTTGAAGCACAAGTTGGTAATCAGCAAGTGTACATTCGTACCGGAGAATATCCTGATGGCCAACTTGGTGAAGTTTTCATTGATATGTTTCGTGAAGGAGCAGCATTCCGATCACTTCTGAACTGTTTTGCGGTTGCGGTATCTTATGGCTTGCAATATGGAGTGCCGCTAGAGAAATTTGTAGATAAGTTTACATTCACGCGGTTTGATCCTTCAGGATTTACAACACATCCAAATGTGAAAATGTGCACCTCAGTAATTGATTATGTATTTCGAGTTCTTGCCATGGAATATGAAGGGCGAAACGATTTGGTACAGGTGCCACCAAAAGGTACGCAGAAGAATCGTGTTGATGCATTGAAAGAATTAATTGAATTGCGTGAGTTAGCGCACGGAGTGACCCCGGTTTCAGAAGGTCAGGAAGATTTGTTTGCAAATACTACTGCATCTAATGCTGAGACAGTTGTGGAGGAAACCGTTGTTGAAGACGCAATTGTGCACACTGAGACTACAACAGTTTCATCACAGCAAGCCGGCGCACACAGTTCAATGGATGCATTGCTTGAAGAAATGATGGGTGATGCACCTTTGTGCGAGACTTGCGGTCATATTACTGTGCGTAATGGTTCGTGCTATCGCTGCTTGAATTGTGGTAACTCAATGGGGTGTAGCTAGTAGCAATTTGTTGAAAATGAAAAAGGCGCTCCGGTTGAATTGGGGCGTCTTTTCGGTTGAGCCTCTTTATTGGCGCGGGACAAATTGAATTGTTGCCTCTACCAAAATGCACGTTGGCTCTAGTTCTTTTCGCATGACTGCGCCAATGAGCATTGTGTCAGCATGTGAGTCTGGTAGTTTCTCACTTGTTTTGCTGAGTAGTATGTATGGTGTTTTTCTGTCGGTATTGACATTTGCCACCATCATCACTTGAATGTGCTTGTCATGAGCAAAGTGAGTAATTTCTATGCGCACTTTGCATCCTAGCTCATCCTGATATCGTGCAAGTGTTGCTGCGTCTTTGCAGAACGTAAGAACAACCTGTCGGCACGATACTATTTTGTACCTAGCAAGGTGCACGATTGTTGCTCTCGCATCCTCGGTGAGCACGGCAGCAATGTATCCAGGAAATGTGAATTCCATTGGTACCTCCTATGATTTGGTTTGATGACTATATAGTATGTTGTGGTACTTGTCAATATGTCCGAGTTCTGCTAAGGTAATTTCCTATGAAAATATACACACGAACTGGTGATGGAGGAGAAACATCATTGTACGGCTCAGGGCGAGTTGGCAAAGATCACATTAGAATGCAAGCAATTGGCGCGATTGATGAGCTCAATGCCGTGCTTGGCATTGTTCGAGCAGAAATTCGTCGAGAGTCTCGCAAGGAATTTTTGGAGGTGGTGAGTAAATTAGATTATGTGCTGCGCCGGATTCAGAATGAACTATTTACAGTAGGTGCAGACTTAGCAACAACCGAATTTGAGGCGCGCAAAAGCATTCCACATGTGAATGAAATGCATGTGGCTTTTATTGAACGCACTATTGATGTATTTGAAATTGAGCTGCCAGAACTTAAGCAATTTATTTTACCGGGGATTAGCGTACTTGCATCGCAGCTGCACCACGCACGCACGGTATGTCGCAGGGCAGAGCGAGTAGTATTGGCACTTGGTCGCCGCGATGAAATTGGAGAGCACATCATTCCGTATCTGAATCGTATGAGTGATTGTTTGTTTGTTTTGGCGCGGTGGATTAATAAAGAACAAGGCTGTGATGAGTATCTGTGGGAGAAATAATTTATTAAATTAAAAACACCCCCGAGAAGATCTGGCGTGACGACGGAGTCATCACTTTCTTCTTGGGGGTGCTGTCCGTTATGGACATGCGCAGGCAGTGGCCAGATCAGCAGGTCGAAACTGCCGTATTCCTTTCACTCCTGTGCCGAGATGCTCAGCTGCCAATGAGGGCCAGCGATGTGCTGGTGCCTATGACAGGATTGCATCTCCCTTAGATCGTCTTGCTCAGCAGGATTACTGAGCTCAGATCTCCTCGCGGGCCGGCGGCGCTCAGCAGGTGCTGGTCGTCGTCATCATCGCGTGGCGGCCGTCGGCGCCGATGGCGTCGCTGGACTTCTTCCTCGCATCGAAATGTTCTCGCCCATGTTCTGGGTCGTCACTCGTTCTGCCTCATCATGGAGTAACCTCCTCTAGTTTCAGAATTCCCTGTGACATCCTACTTTGTTGCGTGGAATGAGCAGGCTCAAACCTAACGCTGGATGCCAATCGTTGGGAAAACTATATCATATTTTGTTAATTTTGTCAAGTGTTTGCTTGATATGCTGCTAAAAAACCACGTTTTTGTTATTAAAAACGTGGTTTTTTGAAAATAGTCGGTTTTGACTACTTATTCTTGGTTTTTTTCTTCAGATCTGAGGTCTTCTGCTCCACGCCAATTTCTGTGGAGGATGGGCATGCAGAGAAGAGCTCCATGTTGCTGATCGTGACGCCTTTTATTGCGCTGGCAACTTCAGGCTCTTTGAGCATCGCTGCTTTGTCCACTTCTTCTTTGGTTCGAATGAAACGTTCAAGTCCAGCTGCCTTGAGTGCTTTGAGTATATTCTCAACTCCTCTTAGGGTGACCTTTGGAGGGGTGGTTCGCCACTTGAGCTCGCCAGTGGTGAGTGGAATGGTTTTGGTTTTGCCATCGTCAGTCAACTCTGTGCGATTTGCTTGTGCAAAGCTGAACAGGCCCTGGACCAATTGATCGGCCTTCTGGCTGTGTGGACGAGTTTTGTCTGCAGATCTCTGCTTGAGAGTCTCGATCCTCTTGTTGAGCTTGGTTTCCTCTGTGGTGATT
>CAZKMQ010000030.1:8645-9287 GCA_964554065.1 uncultured Gammaproteobacteria bacterium
ATACTGACTAGCCTCCTCTGCCGTTTCTGGAACAGGTATGACTTTGACTGTTGCGCGCTTCGGCATGCTTTCCTCCTTTGCTGTATATAGGTAATATCATGGATGGTGATTTTTGTCAATTACAAAACCCCAGAATGATCTGGGGTTTTGACTTGTGCCCGGGGCGGGACTTGAACCCGCACTCCTGTAATAGGAAAGGGATTTTAAGTCCCTCGTGTCTACCAAGTTCCACCACCCGGGCAGGAGTAGTGCTACACTATCACGGTTGCGAAGGTTTTTCAATACAAAAACAAAAACCGCCATTACAGGCGATCTTCATTTTTGTCGGGGTGAAAGGACTTGAACCTTCGGCCTCTTGATCCCAAATCAAGCGCTCTAGCCAACTGAGCTACACCCCGAGGAGGCGAGTGAAAAAGATGCTTGCATCTTTTTCCGAGCCGACGAAGGGGTGAATAATGACGGTGATGAAATCACTGGAATTATACACCCGAGGTTGTGTGCGACTCGAGCCGACGAAGGGGTGTATAGGGAGTTCAGCAAAGCTGAACGAACCACACACCCGCGAAACATCGGATGGTGCCGGGAGAGAGAATCGAACTCACGACACGAGGCTCTTCAGGCCCCTGCTCTACCACTGAGCTA
>CAZKMQ010000031.1:0-9248 GCA_964554065.1 uncultured Gammaproteobacteria bacterium
AGGTTTATTGTTTCAATAGCTGTCGGCCATTTATTTATTGCAACAAAATCTACACCCTTTATCTTAGATGCGATCATTCTATTGAGTGCAGAGTTTCCACTACCACCAATGCCAACTACTTTTATTTTTGCAAACGTTTCAATTGCAGGTTTAATTTCTGGCATAGCTATTTTGGCTATTGAACAAATTATGTACTCAACCCCTATATACAAAACGATGTGGTCAGTGACCACAAATAAAGTTTACCTTAGGGTTGATATTTGTGCAATAGCGTATCCACAGAAAATGAAAAGGCCGTTTTGCGTTAGCAAAACGGCCTTTTGAGTAATTAGTAATCTATGCGACCACTCATTGCTCAACCAGTTCTAGAACGTTTGAAGAAGTCTGGGAACGGAACAGACGACGTCCTCGTCAACTCCATTCTCTAATCGATCATGAAACAGAGTAACCCTGCCATCACCTAGGTATGACCGACAAATAACCAACACGTCATCACGGTGTAAAGTACGCACAGTCTCGATCTTGTACCCGCCACCGATGAGCGGAAATGCTGAACAACCATCAATAGCACGCAGGTACTCTGGGAACTGCCAGGCAAAAGCCAGCAATTCATCCGCGAGCTGCCTAGGCTTGCCTAATATCGTACATGTCGGCGCAGGATCCATAGCAGCATATACCCAACGAATAAGAGGTTCACTGGTAATTGAGTCGTATTCGCGCAGACTGATCGCCCAATCCTCAATTGTGCTGAATACACCTTCCTGAGGATCGTATTGCTCTCCCAGCATCATTTTGAGAATAGTTCGATGTGCATGAAATGTATTGCGAACACCAATCGCAGAATCACACGCATCACGAATCTGCAAGAAGCGAAAAGCGTTTTGACCTTCTGGCCAAGGCGGCGCCTGCCTCTCAAGCCTGTCGAGCACTTCATTGCAGTTACGAAACTGCAAATCCCAATCAGGTTCCATCCGCATACGCAAAGAGTCGAATACATCGTAGACCCGAGCGAGCTGCTCAGTAACACTGAGTTCAAACGGGTTCTTGGTCCATTGTTTTACAGACTGACCATCGATCAACTGCTGCTGAACAGCGAGAACTAGTTCAGCATTCAGCGTTCCAGCACGCATGCGATCATGAATCTCATGATGCCTTCTACAAAAAGCACTCCATTGTTTATCAGTAACAACTTTCGTCGTCATAATAAACCTCCTTACATATTGCTTTGACTCGTCTTAACCAATGCACTTCATTGGTCACAACAAATCGATTAGATCATGTATATCATAAATACTACTATGTGTCAATTATTTTAATATTAAAAAAAGCCTGATTATAAAAACAGACTCACCCTACGGAATAAGCGACTTAAACCACTTGCGCACTTGCTTATTTACTTTATCAACGGTTTTAAATTTTGAAATCATATTGCCCCAACTCGCTCCATCATCACCACTCATCTTAAGTCCCCATTGCACTAACCCAATCGCAGTTGCAAACGACAAGTCATTAACCTTTTCAGTCACACTACTAATCTCCATTGGATAGCCAAGTGATGCTGGAAGTTCTAAAGTATCTTTGGCAACTTCAACCAATCCTGGCAGCTTAGCACCGCCACCAGTAATCACAACTCCAGCCGGCAAAATCCTACTACGCCCAATCCGTTTCAACTCTGCATCAACACGCTCCAAGATTTCCTCAACACGAGCTTGAATAATCTCCGCAATATATTTTTTTGCTACTTCTTCAGACTCATCAGCGCCCAAGTCTGCCAAATCAATAGTATCACGCTTATGAATCCCCTTCACTTGCGCTGTCCCATATTCAATCTTAACACGCTCAGCTACATCAATTGATGTGCGCAAGCCAATCGCAATATCATTTGTAATATGCTCGGAACCAATTGGCAAAACTGCAGTATGAATCACATCACCTTCTTCATACACTGCCATTGCTGTTGTTGAACCACCAAGATTCAAAACACAAACACCCAACTCTTTCTGCCGTCGCGACACCACTGCTTCAGCAGTAGCCAGAATAGACAAAATCAAATCATCAATGTCAACGCCGGTTCTGTAAACACTGCGAGTTAAATTTTTAATTTGAGAACTTACCCCTTGAATAATTTGCGCATCAACTTCAAGACGCACTCCGGTCATGCCAACAGGATCCTTTATCCCGGACTGACCATCAACTGTAAAATTCTTTGGCAGAACATGAAGTATCTCGTAGTTAATAGGTGTGGCAACTGTTCGCGCCGCTTCGATCGCACGTGTGATATCTTCGCCAGTAATTTCACCGTCTGATCGTGAAACTGCAATTACACCTTTACTTTCTTGACTCAAAATATGACTACCGGAAATTCCTACCCAAACATGCTCAATCGGCGCACCTATCATGCGCTCTGCTCGCTCCAAGCACGCACTAATTGATGAAACTGTATCTTCAATGCTTGTAACAATACCCTTGTGCACACCTTCAGACGGAACTTCAGCTGCACCAACAATATGCATAGTCTCACTATCTGCGCGCACCATTGGCTGACCAACCGCAATACGCACAGCGGTTGATCCGATGTCCAGTCCAGTAATTATTTCTTCGCGTATCTTTGCTCTCATTTTACTTTTCTCACTAATTTGTCCTGCAGCGCATACATTCGCCTTGCCTGCACTTTTGTACCATGATCATGACCAATCAAATGCAGTAATCCATGGGCTAACAATATCACAATTTCTTCTTTGAGCGAATGCCCCGCTATTTTCGCCTGGCGCTTTGCTTGGGGTATGCAAATAAAAACCTCTCCAAGCTCAGTTTCATCAGCAACTCCTCGCCATTTTCCATCATATGATTCATTTGCTGGAAAAGAAAGCACATCGGTCACTGTTGCGTCACCACTATACAACCTGTGTAAAGTTCGCATCTTAACCTGGCCAATACAAACAACAGAAATTGAAGACTTTTTTGGCAGCTGCAAACCACGTGCAAGCTGAGTAGCTGCACGCGAAATCCAATCCAAGCTCACACCAAACGAACGCACTGATGCATAGGTATGCACCTGCATACTATGGGATTATCAAACTAGATGATTCACCAGTATCTTCTGTTGGCGTTGAGGTTGTTTGGCTTGTATCAGGAGTTGATGTAACACTTTCTTGAATTCCTGGGGTTGGTTGTCCAGTACTTTTCTTCGGAAAGTGAAAACTCTCTGCAATCATCCGACCACTTTGCCTGAAATTCACCGCACTTCGCACACCAGCATTATATTGAATTACATACACAGCATCTGGTCTTGCAAAATAGTATCGCAATTGATGTGGCTCATACCACCCAGATTGACCCATTCGGTTTTTCCAACTTACTAGTGATGAGTAGACCACCTCTGGATTATTTTTTGAAAACCAAGCCAAGAAAGATTCATTATTCTCGAGTGTATATGATGTTATAGAAATATACTCACCTGTAATTGATGTTAAGAACACCTCATCTTCATTTGTTGAATCAAGTGGTGATGCCAACCAATCCACTGGATGAATCACAGACCAATCGTGCTGCTTGTTGATGTACATATCAATAGCAGTTGAAGTCACAATACTAGCTGGCGCAAAAACAATTGGATCATATAAATTAACGATCTCTATACCATCAGGAAAGTTGTCCTTGTCTGTATCTGGGTTCGAAATGTCTGTGCCGTATAATTCTTCTTCAACATCAGTCAATCCATCACCATCAAAATCAATTGTATTGGACAGTGCTAGCACTGGCAATAGCAGCGTAGGAGTAGTTGTTGGAGTTTGCTCTTCTGGAACTTCTTCTGGAATCTCTGTTGGCTGATCAATAACAACTTCAACAGGAATATCAATATCAGGACCAACCGGCCCAACAGGACCTGAATCACGCGTATAGAACCAGGTTGCTCCAGCAACAAACAACAGCAACACAAGTACTCCACCACCAAGCATTAGTTTCTTTTTTTTCTGTGCTGCATCTTGTGCATGCTTAGAAACTTTCTGAAGCGGTTTCTTCTGTGCAGGCTTTGGCACTGCAGCAACAGGCTTCTTAGGTGCAACAGCCGGCTTTGGTGGCGGCGCAGTAAATTGTCCACCATAAAAAACTTCCGGAATCGTATGAATTCGAATCTCATCCTTCTCTTGCTTTTCACCAGCCTCTGTTTCAGGTGGTTGTGTTGATTGTTTTTTGCCAAAGCCTAACATGCGATTTAATTAGTTGGTACTTGTAGTAACTTACCAGCACCTTTTGGATTGTACCCACCATTTACTTCAGTACCATCTTCATAAGTATCTCCATCAGTATCTGGATTGAGTGGGTCAGTTCCCCAAACCTGAATCTCCAATCGATCATTTAAACCATCATTATCAGTATCTGCACTCAGCGCATCAGTACCATTTTGCAACTCTTCAGCGTCAGTTAAGCCGTCGCCATCAGAATCAAGAGCCGGAACCGCAAATTTTTCTTCTGGAATATCTTGCTCTGTAGTTGTTGGAATAACAGGAGCATCTTCTATAATTAACAAGCTCTCTGAGTCATCCTTTTCTTCATCTTTTTCATCAGGGATTTCTACTGGTATTTTAGTTATTACCGGTGTTTCATTAACTGGACCTGAACTTTTAAACGAACTGTATGTCCACCAACCACCACCTATCACAAGCACCAGAACAATTACTGCCATAATGCCCATAAAAATTTTACTTTGCGTCATCGGAGCTTTCAGCTCATAGATATTTACGCCCTCACCTGGCATGCCAGTATCTTTGGGTGTATCTGGAGTTACTGGCTTCACCTTACCTGCAGACATAGCAGAGTCGCCATAATCAACACGTTCCTTAGGCTTTGTTTCACCTTCTACAGCTTTATCTGCAGCAGGCTTTGCATTAGGATCATTTGGTTTATCAAACATATAGTTTCACTTATGAACAATTATTTTTATCAAATGTACAATCTGGTGCACAACTCAGATCACCCTTTGTAAACCCAAAGGCATTGCAACTCACACCATTTAAATCATCACCATCACACACCTCTTGCACTTGCCGCACACCATCTCCACAACTTCCACCAGTCAAAGAAATATTCTTACATGTGTTACTACAATAGGAACAACTACTTGCATATTGCGGAGCACACACTGCGCCATTACTAATTCCAGAATCACATTCTTCTCCATTTTCTACATCTACCGTTCCATCACCACAAACTACAGTTGGTACTTTCGGTGCTA
The DNA here is from genome assembly GCA_964554065.1 of uncultured Gammaproteobacteria bacterium. Taxonomy (GTDB): domain Bacteria; phylum Patescibacteriota; class Patescibacteriia; order Magasanikbacterales; family JBBTQS01; genus CAZKMQ01. The sequence continues at coordinate 5,237 of CAZKMQ010000031.1, forward strand.
TAGGATTAGTTGGTGGGGTTGAGCTGTCTTCAGCACTAGGGTCTTCAAGTGAGCAAAGCCATATCTCCTTTTTCTTCACTAGAGTACAATCTGATTTACATGGCTTAGTAACCCAGACCTCTTGTCCTATTTCCCCACACCAAGCTATTGATGATTGTCCATACGTTTGTATTACCTCACCTGAACCATCACACTGCTCAGTACCATTTACAATGCCATCGCCACAATACGGCCCAGAGCTTTGACAATCCCAGTTGCAAGATTTTTCTTTAGTTAAACCGTAAATAGTTGTTCCACCTTCTGCAAAAATACTAGCGTCTGCCCAGAAACATTGTTTTTGACCTGTACAACTTTTAGTACCACCCTTCACTCCAGAAAGTGCACAATGCCCCACACCGCTATCATCTTTTTCAATACAAGGTGAAATCCAACTAAACTGATGGAACGAACTACCCCCAGGATTATTCTTTTCTGCAAATTCTTTAAACGCAATCAACTCTGGATCAGAGGCAGAAATTTGCCATTTGTGGTTTCCGGTCTTAGGATTTATTTGTCCGGGAAGATTCACCATATAAATGGTTCCTGGATCACAGGTCTCTCCTTCAACAGTTTGAATTATACCATCTCCACAAAATCCTGGCTTGCTTACAGTAGAGGTACAATCATATGAACAGTGACCATAAGCACCATTAAATGACTTGTCATCGCAAGCCTCTGTTCCATTTATAACTCCATCTCCACAGAACCCATTTGGAGTACATTGTATATCAGGAGGTAATTGGATCATACAATTACTTGGACAGGTATACTTGTATGTTCCTGGATAGGTAATATCTCCTTCCTCTTGAGCAAAAGTATTACACGTGCCAACTGACAAAACTTGCCCAACTTCACATTGTTCCTGTGTTGGATCAAATATGCCATCACCACATATACCACCAAGACCAGTAAACTCACCAAGAGAATCAGTACACACGTCTTGCAAAACAAACGGACTAGTACCGAAATCATAGCCAGACCATTTATACTGACCAAGCTCAAGATCAGTACCAATTTCATATTCTGTTCCACCTTGTTTTGCTGTATAGGTATATACGTTAGAATCAGCAAGACACTGGAACTTTTGTGTTGTTGAATTCCAACATGTTTCCGGATCAGCACCAGATGCTTCACATCCTGGCATAAATTCATTCAAAGGATCGACTGGCATAGTATCAATACCCAAAGCTTGGCCAAGCTGATCACCCCATGAATTCCATGTACTAACTGTCTTTGCTGGAATAAATGTTCCTTCTGTAAGTGTTGGTGCTACATCGAACTGTGTAACATAACCCTCAACAGCCACACGCATATCTTGCAAATCACCTAAGCGGATCATATCTCTTCCAAGCTGCTCACTTACTGACAAACACTGTATCGTAGCGCTTTTTTGCTCTAATAAACAATCTTTTCGTGTAGTACACTCAATTTCTTTCTCAGGAAGTGTATAACTTGTTCCAACAACATTAGCACAAACACCCTGATTCCAATCATCCTTAATATTACTATTGAACTGTATGTTCTCAATCATTTGATTATAAACGTTGATTGTATCTGCTGAAGCTGTATCATTATGTGAAAATACATATATGTTTGTATAACCTACGTACGGTCCGCCGTTTTTACTTGGTGGAAAATCTACATTTGTCTTGGTAAGTCCAACAATATTTGCTGCTGCAACATATGTAGTTGAACCTTCAGTTATTGCTGGATATCCAGCAACCTCTGTTGATGCTGGAGATCCAACAAAACCTCTATTCACGTACCAAGTCAATGGTGAAAGATGATCACTATTTGCATGAACACGCACGCCGATTACATCACCATTTTTTGGATTACGAAATAGTGCAGAGGCAAGCATATCTTCTTCGTATACAGGCTTAGAAATATCATCAACTATTGTAAAGTTCGGTAACTTATTCTCACCAAGAGCATTGTCTCCCAAGCAATACCATGTTGAATAATTAACACCATAATCTGTGTACGGGAACTCTAACAAACTTTGTGGAGGCCACGGATTCTCACATAATGTATTGTGCAATTTAGCAAAACCAACATATTTCTGCTTAACTGTGGACGGACTGAAGAATGTATCAATGGTAATTTCTGCCACACCTCGCAATGAAGTTGAACCTTTAATAGGCAATGCTTCCACTTCTGCAACATCATTGTATTCACCAGACTCGTTCGTTATTGTGGCCAGATCATCATTTATTACTTTCCAATCGAACTCCCACTGATAGTCATTTGTTTGGAAAATAGGCACATACTCTGCACCAATTTGTGATTCAGCAACTGCAGTGAAGTTCGCATTTCCAGTTGGTCCAGCTTGAGTGAATACATGCATATTTGGCTCAACAACTACACGATCTACATCACAAATGTCAGTTCCTGTAGCAAAAGCCCACTCAAACGGATCTTTCATAGCCACACCATGCTTATTCTTAATCGAACCGTCAACAATAATGCGATATACCGTATTAGACTTCATAATCTCTTTCGGAACTACAAAAATCTTAGAATGTGATTCTACTTTTCCATTTACTGTTTCTTGAATATCTGCAATATGCACTTCAAAGCCTGTTAAGCCTTCACAGTTTACACTTGCATACAGCGGATCAATATTAAGCCAGTCACGAACAGTATTTGCAAAAGCAAACCATGCGCGACGATACCAAGGATCGTTTGGATTTCGCAATGAAGCATCTACAATAGTTCCTCCAGCATCAGTACACTCATCCGCACTTCCAAATAAAGTAGTTAAGTGTACAGCACTTGCTAATGTACTTGGTTCAATTTGCTGATTGAACTCAACTGTTGACATGCTATTGCGACAAATATTATCTGGATTATTAAATGGTCGTTCGCTATCTTTGACAGTATGTGGACGCGGATAACAGCAAGAGTCAGCTCCAACACCTTGCTTGCTTGGATCACCACATTGCGAATCAGTAGCATAACCACACTGAATTGTATACAAACCATCAGCAGTAACTGATCCGCTCTTTGTGCCAACAGTAACAGCATGAATCGGTGTTTGTCGCTTGTTATCCACTACATCCCCGCCTGTGAGACCCACAACATATTGAATATCATTTCCACTTACACCTGATTGCAACACACCAGAAGTTTCGCAACTTGATGTTTCACCTACACCAACCACACCATCCCCACAAAATGAATCATTTTCTGCAGACGAACCTTCAAACAAACAGCTTGCACTACATCCGTCACCAACTAGCACGTTACCATCATCACACGCTTCACCTGCTGTTGCTTGCACCTCACCATCACCACACCATATTGCATCGTCTTGCTGCTTTGGACCGGGATTACCAACCAACTTACAAAAATCATTACAAGCATCAGAATAAATGCCACCAGCAGCAAAAGTCTCACACATATCATCTTCCCCAGCCTCAGTAACACCGTTACCACACACAGCTACACCAACACATTGCTTACCAGGATGTGCAGCTTTATAATCTGAACACGCCTTATATGCCGGCGGAGTTCCTTTCCATAAGCACTGCTCACAATATGCTCCATGCACCGGATGACCGTCGTCACACGCCTCACCTTCTCCAACATCACCATTTCCACATTGCGATACAGGAGAACTTGCGCCAAGCCAAGTACAACTAGCACTACATCCAGCTCCACCATCACAATCTTCACCACCAATTCCTGGCACATGCTGCACAATTCCATCTCCACAAATAACGTTAGGGGAATCAGCACCTTCATTCAAACAAATAGAGCTACACCCATCGTCATTTTCAACATTACCATCGTCACAACTTTCTCCAAGTTCAACAACATTGTTACCACATACAGATGTGCCAGCTTTTTGACTTCCTTTTCCAAGACAACTATTAGTACAATAAGCTGAGTCCTCAAATACTGGCAAACTCTTTTGTGAACCACCAACAAATTGAGCAACTGCTGTATTTTCTATATTCCAATTCCAATT